>NZ_JBATXN010000326.1:0-8706 GCF_049673265.1 Mycobacterium sp.
CGACTGGACAGATTGCGGGATGAACGCCGGCTGCATCGAGGCTGCGGTGATGTCAGGGCTGCAGGGCGCTAACGCGCTGCTTGGGCGCAGCCGTTTCCATCGTATTCGCGGGCTTTATCTGCCCTGAGCCGGTTCTTCGACGGCGCCGGTCAGCGGCTCGCCGCGGCGCAGCGAACCGATCCAGCCGTCGCGTCGCTCGCCACGCTGTTCAAGCAGCCCGCGGACGGTCCCCTCCATGCGAAACCCGCACCGGGTCGCAACGCGACGGGACGGCCAGTTGCCGACTTGCGCGCGCCAGTACACCACCTCGATGCCTGGTAGCTCGAAACCCCAAGCCAACACCAGCCGTAGCGCGCGAGTCATCACACCGTTGCCCCTTGCCCACGGGGCCAGCCCGAAGCCCACTTCAGCGCCGCCCACGCCGTCCAACCGCAAATCCACACTGCCCGAGAAGCGCCCGCGGTATGCGATCGCGAGCACCGCCACGTTGGCCTGCCAGCCCTCTTCGACCCGGCGCAGAAATTCATGTGCGTCCGCCTCGTTATAGGGCACCGGGATGGTCGTCCAGCGCTGAAACTCGGGGTCGCGGCACTGCGCAACGATGTCGTCCACATCGCCGACACGCGGCAACCGCAACAGCAAGTCCGACCCATCGGTCAGCTCTCGAGCGGGCGGCAGCCGCACACGCTTACCCGATGTCATCGCGATAGTTTCTTCCGCAGCTCGCCCGCCAGGTCGCCGCGTTTGCCGACCGTGACGCCGGCCAATCCCAGCCACGACGCCATCACCGCCAGTTCATCGGCCAGCGCCGCGGCCACCTGCGACGGCGAGCGGTCCGGCTCGATGAACGCCCCCACGACGTGCAAGGCGTCCGCGGCGCGGTCGGCCTTGAGGTCGACCCGCCCGACCAACTCACCATCGAGCAGAAACGGCCAGACGTAGTAGCCGTACTGGCGCCGCGTCGCGGGAGTGTAAATCTCGATGCGGTAATGAAATTCGAATAGGCGCTGCACCCGCGGCCGGAAAAAGATCAGCGGGTCGAACGGGCACAGCAGCGCCGTGCCACGGTCACGCCGCGGAATAGTTTGTCCCGCAACCAAATACGCTGGCGCCGACCAGCCGTCAACCTCGACTTGCTCCAGCTCGCCGTCGGCCACCAGCTTGGCGACCGCCGGCTTGGCCTGCCCTGCAGCCAACCGGAAGTAGTCGCGGATGTCGGCCTCGGTGCCCACCCCCAGCGCTCCGCCCGCCCGCAGCGTCAGCTCTCGGATGGCATCTTGCTCGTCAACCTCCCGCGCCAGCACTTCGGACGGCAACACCCGCTCGGTCAGGTCGTAGTGCCGGGCGAACCCGACCCGGGTGGCCGTGGTGAGCACCCCGGATGAGAACAGCGCTTCGGCGACCCACTTGGTATCACTGCGGCTCCCCCACCAAGAGCCCCGCGGGCCCCGCGGGCCGGCGGCCAGGTGCGCCTCGATTTGCCCCGCGGTACTCGGGCCGAGCTCGGCGACGGCGGTGACGATCTTGTCGGCGAGCTTCGGGTTGGCCTTCACGATGTGGGTGCCCCACCGGCCGTGCTGATATTGGCGCATGCGCCAGCGCAGCAACGGCCAGTCCTCGACCGCCATCAGCGCGGCCTCATGCGCCCAGTACTCCACCAAAAGGCGTGGTGAGCGGGCGGAATGCTCCCAGGCCGCACGGTCCAGTACGCCACGGTCGTAGGGCCCGAGCCGACTGAACACCGGCGCGTAATGGGCGCGTACAGCCACCGACACCGAATCCAATTGCAGCACCTGGATGCGCGAGATCAACCGGCGCAAATGCGCCCGGGTTACCGCGCCGGTGAGCTGCGGCTCGCTAAAGCCCTGGGCCGCAACGGCTATCCGCCGGGCCTGCGCGGCGGTCAGCTGAGGGCGGGTCGACACGGCGCCGAGAATACCGCTGGGCACGGACATCCCCGCCCGTCTCTGGGACGGTGGCTCACTCCCCCGGCGGATTCTTGAGTTCTTGGTATGCCAACTCCAGATCGGCCGGAACCCCTTCCAGGTCACGGTAGACGCCCATCAAGTGCTCCAGGACCTTTACCCGTTGCTGGGTGGCCTCGTCCGCGGCCCGGCGGGCCTGCTCGCGGTAATGATCGGCCTCGAGCTTTACGTCCGCGAGGAGCTGCTCACGCTCTGCCTGGGCGTCGTCACGAATCCTGGCCAGCTCGGCCGCAAGCTTTTCCTTGGAGTCCGCGTACTCGGCTTCCATGGCTTTCTGCTGCGCGACCAGGTCGGCCACCTGCTCTTTGTGCTTTTGCTGCTCGGCTTCGACCTCGGCCTCGGCCGCCGCGATCAGTGCCGCTGCCTCGGCTCGCGCTTCGGTCTGCATCTCGGCGACCTCGTCGACGGCGCGCCGCAGCATATTCGCCATCCGTTGTTGCATCGCGTGCGGGGATGGCGAGGTTTCAGTGAGCAACGCGACCTCTTTTCGCAGGCCCGCCGCCTCATCGCCGAGTTCCTTCAGCCGGGCCCGCAGGCTCTCGACGTCGTCGAGCACCAATTGCTGCTTGGTGGTCAACATTTCGATGTGGGCGTCGACCGCAGCCGGATCGTATCCTCGGAATCTGCGCGTGAATGTGCTTGCGGCTTCGGGTTCCACTACTACTTCCCCCTTCGGTATCACCTGGTCACCCCCGTGAACCCCACCCCCGAGGTCGAGTATGGCACGGTCGTCGTCGGTGCAGGTTGCGAGCGCTTACCCGCGAAGGTAGGTGTGAAAGCGGTACCGCAGCCCGGTGCGGCTGGTCTCCCACTCACCGGATGTACCGACCCACGTCTCGTCGAGCACCGGCGCGACGACGTCGCCGTCATCGCGGGGCAGATCGATTTCGACCTCGGTGACCTCGCACCGGCTGGCCCGCGTCATCGCCAGCGTATAGATCTGCTCGCCGCCGACCACCCAGGTGTCGGGATCGGTCAATGCCTCGTCGAGGGTTCGCACCACCGTCGCGCCGTCAGCGGTGAAGCCGGTCTGCTGGGTCAGCACCACATTTCTGCGCCCCGGCAGCGGCCGAAACTTCGCCGGCAGCGACTCCCAGGTGCGCCGGCCCATCACGACCGTGTGCCCCATCGTGAGGGCCTGAAAGCGGGCCATGTCCTCGGGCAGCTGCCATGGAATACCGCCAGCACGGCCGATGATGCCCGACGTCGATTGAGCCCAGATCAGGCTCGTCATACGGCGACGGGCGCTTTGATCGCGGGATGGGGATCGTAGTTCTGCACGACGATATCGTCAAAGCTGTAGTCGAAAATCGAATCACGATGCGCTAGAACGAGTTCCGGGTACGGCCGGGGGTCGCGGCTCAGCTGCTCGGCGACCTGCTCGACGTGGTTGTCGTAAATGTGGCAGTCTCCGCCGGTCCAGATGAACTCGCCGACCGCCAAACCGGATTGCGCGGCCATCATGTGGGTCAGCAGCGCGTAGCTGGCGATGTTGAACGGCACACCGAGGAAGAGGTCGGCGCTGCGCTGATAGAGCTGGCAGCTGAGCCGGCCGTCGGCCACGTAGAACTGAAACAGCACATGGCACGGCGCCAGCGCCATCTGGGGTATCTCGCCGACGTTCCACGCGGACACGATGATGCGTCGCGAATCCGGATCGGTCCGCAACAGCTTCAGCGCAGCGCTGATCTGGTCGACGTGGTCACCGGACGGAGTCGGCCAAGATCGCCACTGCACTCCGTAGACCGGACCGAGATCACCTGTGTCGCTTGCCCATTCGTCCCAGATTGTGACCCCGTGCTGACGCAGCCAGCCGACGTTGGAGTCGCCTCGCAAAAACCACAGCAGCTCGTAGACCACCGACTTCAGGTGCACCTTCTTGGTGGTGATCAGCGGGAAGCCGGCCGATAGGTCGTATCGCATCTGGTGGCCGAACAGGCTGCGGGTGCCGGTGCCGGTGCGGTCGGCTTTGGGGGTGCCCTGCTCGAGTACCAGGCGCAGCAGGTCCTCGTACGGCGTGGCGATTGGCACGCCGTTCACCTTACGTCGAAATGCAGGGAGTAGAACGGATGGCATGCCGAAAATCACCGACACCATCACCACTGCTGACGGCACCTGTCCCGTGCACCTGTTCACCCCCGAGGGAGACGGTCCCTGGCCCGGGGTGGTCATGTACCCCGACGCCGGCGGTGCGCGCGACACCTTCGACGAGATGGGCGCCAAGCTGGCCGACTTCGGGTACGCGGTGCTGGTGCCCGACGTCTACTACCGCCTGGGCGACTGGGAACCGATCGACATGAAGACCGCATTCAGCGATCCCGAAGAGCGCAAGCGGCTGATGTCGATGATCGGCAGCATCACGCCGATGAAGATGGCCATGGACGCCGAAGCCTTCTTCGACTATCTGGCCGCTCGCCCGGAGGTCAGCGGGGACAAGTTCGGCACGACCGGCTACTGCATGGGCGGCCGGACATCGCTGGTGGTGGCGGGCCGCCTACCGGACCGGGTCGCCGCAGCGGCGTCCTTCCACGGCGGCGGGCTGGTCACCGACAGCGACGACAGCCCGCATCTGCGGGCCGACGCGATTCAGGCCGCGATCTACGTGGGCGGCGCGGAGAACGACGGATCGTTCACCGCCGATCATGCCGAGCAGCTCGACAAGGCGCTGACGGCGGCGGGCGTCGAGCACACAATCGAGACCTATCCGGCCGCGCACGGGTTCGCGGTACCGGACAACGGGCCCTACGACTTGGCCGCCGCCGACCGGCACTGGGCGGCGACCCGCGACTTCTTCGGGGCGCACCTGGGCGGCTAGACGAGCCGTAGGCTCCGAGCATGTACGTCGACGCGATGACGGTTCCGGGGCCGCTCGGCAAGACCGGTGACCTGGCCCGACGAACGCAGTCCGCGGGGTTCGCTGGGCTGCTGTTCACAGAGACGGGCCGGACGGCTTATCTCAACGCCGCGGTGGCCTCGCAGGCTGCGCCGGGACTCGAGTTGTCGACGGGAGTCGCGGTGGCCTTTCCGCGCAGCCCGTTCATCACAGCGGCCACGGCGTGGGAACTTCAGGACGCGACCGGCGGAAAGTTCCGACTGGGGCTGGGTACGCAGGTGCGCACTCATGTTGTGCGGCGCTACGGCGTGGCGTTCGAGCGGCCGGGTCCTCGGCTGCGTGACTACTTGCTCGCAGTCAAGGCATGCTTCTCGGCGTTCCGCAGCGGAAAGCTCGATCACCACGGTGAGTTCTACGACCTCGATTTCATTACCCCGCAGTGGAGCCCGGGGCCGATCGACGCTCCCGACCCGAAAGTCGATATCGCCGCGGTGAATCCGTGGATGCTGCGGATGGCGGGCGAAGTCGCCGACGGGGTGCATGTCCATCCGATCGGCGAGCCCGGCTATCTGGCTCGTCACGTCCTGCCCAACGTCGCCGAAGGGGCGGCGAAGGCGGGACGTTCACGAAAAGACATCGCGATCATCGTGCCGGTGATGACGATCGTCGGCGACACCGACGAAGAGCGGGAAAAGCAACGAGAAATCGTGCGCGCCAGCATGGCCTTCTACGGAAGCACACCCAACTACGCGTTCATCTGGGACGAGGCCGGTTTCGAGGGCACGACCGCCCGGATTCGGGAGAAGCAGAAGGCCGGCGACTTTGCCGGCATGGCGGCCCAGGTCAGCGATGACCACGTCGCCGCGTTCGCCACCGAGTCGACGTGGGACAAGCTGGCCGACGCGCTGATAGATAAATACTCCGCGACGGCGACGCGCCTGGTGCTGTACAACGCCGTTGGCGATCCGGAGCGCTACGAGCGGTATGGCGAGGTGGCCCGCCGAGTCAGCGGCCGATCAACCGCTGCATGAAGTCGGGATAGCGCGCGCCCTGCACCTCGATACCTGCTGCGGCGTCGTCGATTTCGCGTAGGTCCTCGGCGGTCAGCTCGACATCAGCGGCCCCAAGGTTTTCGGCCAGGCGTTCCAGGCGCCGGGTGCCGGGGATCGGCACGATCCACGGCTGCTGGGCAAGCAGCCATGCCAACGCGATCTGGCCGGGTGTCGCGCCCTTGCCGGCCGCGATCCTCTGCAGCAGGTCCACTACGGCGCGGTTGGCCTCGCGGACGTCGGCGGCAAACCGGGGAATGCTGTTGCGGATGTCAGATTTGTCGAATTGCGTGTTCTCGCTGATACTTCCGGTGAGAAAGCCCTTGCCAAGCGGGCTGTAAGGCACGAAGCCGATGCCGAGTTCGGCCAACGTCGGCAGCACCCCAGTGTCGGTGGCTTCGGGTTCTCGCCACCACAACGAGTACTCGCTTTGCACCGCGGTCACGGGTTGCACCGCGTGGGCGCGACGAATGGTCTCGGCTGACGCCTCTGACATCCCGAAATGCTTCACCTTGCCGTTTTGGATCAGCTCCTTGACCGTTCCGGCCACATCCTCGATCGGAACCTCGGGGTCCACCCGGTGCTGGTAGAGCAAGTCGATGGTCTCCACGCCGAGCCGCCGCAGCGAGTTGTCGGCAACCTCTTTGATGTGCTCGGGTCGGCTGTCCAGTCCCGCGATGTTGCCGTCGGCGCCGAATTTGAAGCCGAACTTGGTCGCGATCACCACCTGTCCCGCAAACGGCGCCAGGGCCTCGCCCACCAGTTCCTCGTTGTCACCATAGGCTTCGGCGGTGTCGAAGAAAGTCACGCCGCGATCGACGGCGGCGCGGATCACCTCGATCATCTCCGCTTTGGACCCCGACGGTCCGAAGCCGCGGCTCATGCCCATGCAGCCCAACCCAATTGCCGAAACCTCAAGGGTGTCACCGAGGATGCGCTTATCCACTTTTGCTCCTGTCGTTCCGCAGGTCAACCAGTTCGGCCAACCGCGTGCGGTGGCGGTAGGCAGTGCCAAACGCCAGCTGATCGCTCTTGGCCCGCTTCAGGTACAGGTGCGCCGGGTACTCCCACGTCATCCCGATGCCGCCGTGCAGCTGAACGCATTCCTCGGCGGCGTGCACGGCCGCACCACTGCAATAAGCTTGCGCGACGGCTGCGGCAACCGTCGCGTCGTCGTCTCGGCGCGCGCAGGCGTCGGCGGCGTATCGGGCAGCCGCGGCAGCGGAAGTGACTTCGATCCACAGATCGGCCAGCCGGTGCTTGATGGCTTGGTAAGACCCGATCGCCCGGCCAAACTGCTTGCGCTGCTTGGCATAAGCCAGTGTGGTATCGAAGCACCACTGCGCAATACCCAGCTGCTCGGAGGCGAGCAGGGCCGCGCCTGTCTGCAGCGCCGCCCGCACAGCGGTTTCCCCAGCACCGACACGCGATGATGCAGCTGACGAAAACTCAACATTCGCAAGCGGTCTGGTCATGTCCAGTGTGAGCATCGGCGACACATCGACGCCCGCTGCGTCGCGGGAGACGGTGTGCAACTCCAGCTCGTCGGATCCAGCGACCGGCACCACCAGCACGTCGGCCTCGCTCGCACCGGCCACGCTCGTCACGCGTCCGGTCAACCCCTCGAAGTCGACATTGACCCCAGTGACCGCGTCATCGGGCGCGGTGGACAGTGGCACCGTCAGCGCAGCGGTCAGCGAACCCGCTGCTAATCCTTTGACCGTCTCGGTGTCTCCGGCCTCGAGCAGCGCGACAGTGGCGAGCACCGCGCTGGACAGAAATGGCACCGGCGCGACGGCTCGGCCGATCTCCTCCATGACGACGGCCGCCTCACGCGCACCCGCGCCCGCCCCGCCGAGTTGCTCAGGCACCAGCAACCCGGCCACACCCAGATCGGCGGCCAGAGCGTGCCAGACATTGGAAAAGTCATGCGCCGCGGGGCCATAGGCGCTCATTACCGATTCCGCCGGACACCTGTCGGCGAACAGGCGACGCACGCTATCCCGCAGTGCTTCCTCGGTGTCGGAGTACAGCAAGTCGCTCATCGGGCTGTTCCTTTTTCTAAATCCTTATATGCGATGTCCTTGTCGACCCGGTGTTCCGGCGGCAGGCCGAGGATGCGCTCGGCGATGGTGTTGCGCAGGATCTCCGACGTTCCGCCCTCGATCGAATTGCCCTTCGCCCGCAGGTAGCGATAACCCGGTTCGCGCCCGGTGAAATCGACCCCTTCGGGTTGACGCATGGTCCAATCGTCGTATTGCAGGCCGAGTTCCGGATGCAACTCGATTTCGAAGCCCGAAATCGCCTGTGCAAGGCGGGCGAACAGCACCTTCATTCCAGCGCCCTCCGGGCCAGGCTGACCGGCGGTGAGCCGCTGACGCAGCCGCAGGCCGGCCAGCCGGGCGACCTCGGCTTCCACCCATAGCCGCATCAGCTCGTCGTGCATCGCCGGATTGCGCAGCTGCGGTTCGGCCCGCCAGGCGCCCGCGACCTTACCGATCATCCCGGTTTCCCGTGCACCGCCGGCCATCGAGCCGATGGCGACACGTTCGTTGTTCAGCGTGGTGGTCGCGACCTTCCAGCCGCCGCCCTCGGGGCCGAGCCGGTTCGCGTCGGGCACCCGGACATCGGTGAGGAACACCTCGTTGAACTCGGCTTCGCCGGTGATCTGGCGCAGCGGTCGCACGTCGACGCCGGGATCGGTCATGTCGCAGACGAAATAGGTCAGGCCTTGATGTTTGGGAACGGTCGGGTCGGTCCGTGCGACCAGGATTGCTCGCTGGGCTTTCTGCGCACTCGACGTCCAGACCTTCTGCCCGTTGACGATCCAGTCTGCGTC
>NZ_JBATXN010000327.1:0-4985 GCF_049673265.1 Mycobacterium sp.
CGCTGGGCCTGGCGGAGGGGGACACCGTCTACGTGCGCGCCACCCGGGTACCGCCTATCGCCGAGGCCGCGGGTGTGCTCAGTGAGTCCGGCGCCGACGAGGACCAGGGGACGCTGACGTCGCTGCGGTGACGGCCTGGGTACAGTCGTCACCGAGCCTGGAAACACTGACGTATTTGCGCGCGGGACATGCGAAGGGGTGGCCATGCTGGGTAAGCCGCTCGGGTTTTTGGCAGTCTTTG
Organism: Mycobacterium sp.; assembly: GCF_049673265.1. Classification (GTDB taxonomy): domain Bacteria; phylum Actinomycetota; class Actinomycetes; order Mycobacteriales; family Mycobacteriaceae; genus Mycobacterium. The sequence goes on from NZ_JBATXN010000327.1 coordinate 242, forward strand.
CCATCATTTTGGGCGAGATGCTTGCCCCGACGACGGCCGCGGCGGACCCGTCTGGCTTTCCTGACCTGAACACCTTCGCGCCGGTGGACCCGAGGCCCTACCTCGGGGGAGGACTCGGGCAGCCATCGATCAATTTTCACTTTGCGACGCCCGACGGAGTGTTATGCCGCTGGCAGGGACAGTACCCCAGTGACCCAAACGCTTTCGTTGACGTTCGGTGTAGCGGCAACATTCCCGGGATCCCCGACGACGGCGGCCCGGGGTGCGCACAACTGAGCTCGATCGGACTGCATACCCCATATGTCTTTCACCAGGGGCGTCGGGGACTGCCCCCCATTTCCTGCTTGGATTGACGTGTTGCATGTTGGGCAGTCAGTTTCGGACGACAACGTCACCTGTGTTGTCGGGACAGGCAGTCTGACCGCGTGCATCGATGCCGTCCACAACCGCGGATTTGTCCTGCAGCCGGCCGGCAGCTGGGTGTTCTGACAACGGCTTCAGATTCCGCACTAAAGCGCGCCAAAAACTCAGGCGGCGATGCGCTCGGCGACTGCCTCGTCGAAGCGATCCAACACTGTCTCGACCACCAGTCGATGCGCGCCTAGCGGTGCTGCCATCGGAATCCCTTCTGCTTCAGCGCAACTGGCGACCCGGTCGGTCAGTCGCCCGGGCGCCAGGAACCACGGCGCGATCACTATGCGGCGCGCGCCACGGCGCCGGAGTTCCTCGGCGGCCTCCGCCACCCCGGGGCCGGCGCCGGTCGCGAACGCCGTTGTCGTGCCGGCCCACTGAGTGTCTGCCCGCAGCATGTTCGCGACCCGAGCGGTGCGTGCGTTAGCCGCGCTATGCGTCGAGCCGATCGCCACCACCAGCACCCCTAATTCCGGGTCGAGCGTGCTGACTCCCAACTCGGCGAGCCGCTCGCCCAACACGGACACCAGCCGATCGTCCTCGCCGAGCACGTCGGCCTGTCGCACGGGCACACCGCAACTCGCGATCTGGCGGGGGATGTCGATGCGAGCGTGGTAGGCGTCGGCCAGCAGCAACGGGGTGACCACCACACCCGGCCTGAGCACGTCCACCAGGCGTGGAGTGTTCAACTCGCAGAACGCCACCCGCACGCCGAGGCCAGGCCGCATGAAGCGAATCTGGTTGGCGACGGCCCGGGCGTTGGCCGCCGATCGTGAATCTGCGCTGCCATGCGCGGCCAGCACGAGGGTGGTCACGACGCGTGCAACCCGCATTCGGTCTTGGACTGCCCCTGCCAGCGTCCGCTGCGCGGATCAGCGCCGTCGACCACCTTCGCCGTACAAGGAGCGCAGCCGATCGACGGATAACCCTCGTAGACAAGCGGATTGACCAGGACCTCGTTTTCGTCGATATAGGCCTGCATGTCATCGTCGGTCCACGTGGCCAGCGGGTTGATCTTCACCAACCCGAACGCCTCGTCGAAGCTGATCAGCGAGGCGTTGGCGCGAGTCGGCGCCTCGACCCGGCGCAGACCGGTCACCCATGCGGAATAGCCGCGCAGCGCCTTGGACAACGGGGCGACCTTGCGACGGCGGCAGCATTCGTTGGGTTCGCGGGCGAACAGGTCCTTGCCCAGCAGCTGATCTTGCTCAGCGACAGTCTGCTCGGGCGTGACGTTGAGCACCGAGATGTCGTAGACCGCCTCGATCGCGTCACGGGTGCCAATCGTTTCCACGAAGTGATAACCGGTGTCCAAGAACATCACTGGCACGCCCGGACGCACCTTGGCCGCCAGATCGATGAGCACCGCGTCCTGCATATTGGAGGCCACAACGTAGTTACAGGTTGCCGACGAGCGGGGTCCACGGACCCCGCCGAAATGCTGATCGGTCCAGCGCAACAGGTCGCTCGCGTCGGCGCCCTCCAGCTCGGCGGCGCCCCGCTCGGCCAGTTCGCGTAATTCCGCTTCCGTCAACCCTTTCGCCTCCCCATTCATCGCAGATCCGCCTCATCGGCGCGTAGCGCCCAGGTCGCAAAGCGTTCGTCGGCATCACGCTGCTTGATGAAATTGCGTACTACGCGGTCGATGTAATCGCCGAGCTCGGTGCTGGTGACCTTGTGTTGGCGCAGTTTTCGACCGAAACCACTGTCCAGGCCCAAGCTGCCACCCAGGTGCACCTGGAACCCCTCGACCGAGCCGCCGTGGCCGTCGTCAACCATCTGGCCCTTGAAACCGATGTCGGCAACCTGGATGCGGGCACACGAGTTCGGGCAGCCGTTGATGTTGACCGCCACCGGCACGTCCAGTTGTGCGTTGATGTCGTCGAGCCGGCGCTCCAGCTCGGGCACCAGCACCTGGGAACGCCCACGGGTGTCAGCGAACGACAGTTTGCAGTATTCAATACCGGTGCAGGCCATCAGGTTTCGGCGCCAGTGCGACGGCTGCGACGGCAGACCCAGCGCATCCAGGCCGGCGGTCAGCTCATCGAGCTGATCGTCGGGAACGTCCAGGATGACCAGTTTCTGGTAGGGCGTGAACCGGATCCGCTGCGACCCCGCCCGCTCGGCCAAATCGGCCACCGCAGACAGGATGGTGCCCGACACCCGCCCGGCTATCGGTGCCACCCCAACGGCATTGAGGCCGTTCTTCAGCCGCTGCACACCGACGTGGTCGATCGGATGCTTGACGGGTTCGGGGGCCGGGCCGTCGATGAGTTTGCGCTTGAGGTATTCGGTTTCGAGAATTTCCCGAAACTTTTCAATGCCCCAGTCCTTGATCAGGAACTTCATCCGGGCTTTAGACCGCAATCGTCGGTAGCCGTAGTCACGGAACACCGATGTGACGGCCTCCCAGACCTCAGGCACCTCCTCGAGCGGCACCCAGGCACCGACCCGTTGGGCCAGCATCGGGTTGGTGGACAGGCCGCCGCCGACCCAAAGGTCCAGCCCGGGTCCGTGCTCGGGGTGGTTGACCCCAATGAACGCGACGTCGTTGATTTCGTGCGCGACGTCCTGCAGCCCCGAGATTGCCGTCTTGTACTTACGCGGCAGGTTGGAAAAGTCCGGGTTGCCGATGTAGCGGCGGACGATCTCCTCCACGGCCCAGCTGGGGTCGAGGACCTCGTCCAGCGATTCACCGGCCAGCGGGGAACCCAGCACCACACGGGGGCAGTCGCCGCACGCCTCGGTGGTTTGCAGGCCGACCGCGGCCAGCCGCTCCCAGATTTCGGGGACCTTCTCGATCTCGATCCAGTGGTACTGCACATTCTCCCGGTCGGAGATGTCGGCGGTGTCCCGAGCGAACTCGGTGGAAATCTGGCCGATCGTGCGTAGCGCCGCGCTGGACAGCGCCCCGCCGTCGCAACGCACCCGCATCATGAAGTATTTGGCTTCCAACAGGTCGGCATTCTCGTCGCCGGTCCAGCTGCCGTCGTAACCCTGTTCACGCTGGGTGTAGAGGCCCATCCAGCGCATCCGGCCACGCAGGTCGTTCTTGTCGATGCTGTCGAAGCCGGCTTTGGAGTAATGGTTCAGAATTCGGTCGCGCACATTAAGCGCGTCGTCATCCAGCTTGAACTGCTCGTTGGGGTTAAGCGGCTCGCGCTCACCAAGCGCCCACTGGCCTTCGCTACGGCCCTTGGCGGGGCGGGGGGACGTCATTTCGGCATCTCCTCTGTGGAGTAGCCGGCTTGGACCGCGCGGATCACCGGTTGCTGTCCCGGCGGCGCAGATCCGGGAGCCAGCTGAAAATACAGGTGGGCGGGTCTACGACATCAAGGCAGACAGCGACAGCTGCAGACACGCTTGAGATCGATGTGCCGACGCGCCACCAACGCGATGTCGAACGAGCTGCGGTGGGAGACGGTCACTCGGCCATTGTGCCATGGATGTCGCCAATGGTCGCTACCAGGGTGGAATTTCTCTCACAGTGAGCAAAACTACGTGGCAACCCTGAGACGTAGCGCAAACGTATCCGAGAGTCGGCTGCCAACGCAGCTCGTCAGCTCACATATTCGGCGCAAGAACCTGGGGCGTGTCGTCGCTGAAGTGGGGCTTTGCTGAGCGAAAATGGCCTGGATCCGGAAATGATCCGCCGAGGTCTATCCCGTTGGATGCGCCGCGGCCAGGTAGGTGAGAGTGAATGGGACTTCCGCGAGATCCCGCGTCAGCCGCCGTCGACGACGAGAATGACCACGACAAACCGGTCCAAGATCTTCGGGCCAAACGCGCTCGGGCCACCCGCCTCCGCGGCTTGGCCGCTGCGGCGTTGGTGATCGTGCTGGCCTGCGCCGGTTATGAGGGGTGGCTGCTGTTTCAGCGGCAGCAAGCGGATGCCGCTTCTCAGCAGGCACTCGCTGTCGCAGAGAAATACGTCGTCATGCTGACCAGCGTCGACAGCGACACGCTCGACAAGCATGTCGCCGACGTCCTTGATGGCTCGGCCGGTGAGTTCAACGACAACTACGCCAGAATCGCCGGCGGGCAGCACGGTCGGCACGTCGTCAACGACAAAGTGAAAACGCACGGGAAGGTCGTCGAATCGGCCGTCAAATCCGCGACCACGAACAAGGTTCAGGTTCTGCTAATGGTCGATCAGTCGGTGAGCAGCCTGGCCAGTCCCGAGCCGCAGATCGATCGCAGCCGCATCAAGATGACCGTGCAGAAGATCGACGGCCGGTGGCTGGTCAGCAAGGTGGAGCTGTTATGAAGATTTGGCGCACGATGCCCGCTGCGGCCGCGATCGCCGGATTGATCGTGGTGTTGTCAACCGCTG
>NZ_JBATXN010000328.1:0-2889 GCF_049673265.1 Mycobacterium sp.
ACCGAGGAGACCACCGGGCTCGATCTGGTCGAGCTGCAACTCGCGGTCGCCGACGGCGGCCGCCTCGACGCCGAACCCCCTGCCGCTGTGGGCCATTCGATCGAAGCCCGGCTCTACGCCGAAGATCCCGCCCGAGGATGGCAGCCGCAGGCAGGCGTGGTGCACACCTTCGACGTGCCGGCCGTTCGTTCCGAGTTCTCGTCGCTGGACCGGCGGACCGGCATTCGGCTGGACGCGGGAATCATGGACGGGTTCGCGGTGTCGATCCATTACGACCCGATGCTGGCCAAGGTCATCTCGTATGCTCCCACGCGGCGACAGGCCGCGCTGGTGCTCGCCGACGCCCTGGCCCGAACCCACCTGCACGGCTTGCGCACCAACCGCGAGCTGCTGGTCAATGTGCTGCGGCATCCGGCATTCCTCGACGGCGCCACCGACACAGCCTTTTTCGACAGACACGGCCTGGCAGAGTTGTCGGCTGCGCTGGCTGACGAAGCGACCATCCGGCTCTCGGCGATCGCGGCGGCGCTTGCCGACGCCGCACACAATCGCGCCACCGCCACCGTCCTCGGCTCGATCCCCAGCGGTTGGCGCAACCTTGCCTCGGGATACCAGGTCAAGATGTACCGCGACGACGCCGACACCGAGCACTCAGTCGAATACCGCTTCGCCAGAACAGGACTGATCCTGGCTGATCAGGAAGCGGCGCAGCTGGTTTCGGCCACGCAGGACGACGTCGTGTTGGCCGACAGCAACGGCGTCGCCTGCAGTTTCGCCGTCGCGCGCTACGGACAGGACGTCTACGTCGACTCGGCACGCGGGCCCGTGCACTTCGTTGCGCTGCCACGCTTCCCCGAGCCGGGCTCGGCCGTCGAAAAGGGCTCCCTGGTCGCACCCATGCCCGGCAACGTCATCAGGCTGGGCGCCGACGTCGGCGACACCGTCACTGCCGGCCAGCCGCTGATCTGGCTGGAGGCAATGAAAATGGAGCACACCGTCACCGCACCGACCGATGGCGTGCTCGCCGAGCTCAACGTGGCAACCGGCCAGCAAGTCGAAGTGGGCGCCGTTCTGGCAAGGGTGGAGTCGCCCGAAAATGCAGAAGGAGACTAGAGCATCGTGACCGACACAAGTTTCATTGAGAGCGAAGAGCGCCAGGCGCTGCGCAAGTCCGTCGCCGCATGGGCGTCCAGTTACGGCAGCGAGTACTACCTGAAGAAGGCCCGAACACACGAGCACACTGACGAATTGTGGTCTGAGGCAGGCAAACTCGGATTCCTCGGCGTGAACCTACCCGAAGAGTACGGCGGCGGCGGCGCCGGGATGTATGAGCTGTCGCTGGTGATGGAGGAGATGGCCGCCGCGGGCAGTGCGCTGCTTCTCATGGTGGTGTCGCCGGCCATCAACGGCACAATCATCAGCAAGTTCGGCACCGACGAGCAAAAGAAGCGCTGGATTCCCGGCATCGCCGATGGCTCGCTGACCATGGCATTCGCGATCACCGAGCCCGACGCCGGCTCGAACTCGCACAAGATCACCACCACCGCTCGCCGTGACGGTAGCGACTGGATCCTCAAGGGCCAGAAGGTTTTTATCTCCGGCATCGACCAGGCGCAGGCCGTGCTGGTCGTCGCCCGCAGCGAGGAAGCCAAGACCGGCAAGCTCCGTCCGGCGCTGTTCGTGGTGCCCACCGATGCTCCCGGCTTTACCTACACGCCAATCGAAATGGAGCTGATCAGCCCGGAGCGACAGTTCCAGGTCTTCCTCGACGACGTCCGGCTGCCCGCCGACGCGCTGGTCGGAGCCGAAGACGCTGCGATCGCACAGCTTTTCGCCGGGCTGAACCCCGAGCGCATCATGGGCGCGGCCAGCTCGGTCGGCATGGGACGGTTCGCGCTCGACCGGGCCGCGGAGTACGTCAAAACCCGCCAGGTGTGGGGAACGCCTATCGGCACCCACCAAGGCCTGTCCCACCCGTTGGCGCAGTGCCACATCGAGGTTCAACTCGCCAAGCTGATGATGCAAAAGGCCGCGACGCTTTATGACAGCGGCGACGACGCCGGCGCGGCCGAGGCCGCCAACATGGCCAAATACGCTGCCGCCGAAGCGGCGACGCGCTCGGTGGACCAGGCCGTGCAGTCCATGGGCGGCAACGGCCTGACCAAGGAGTACGGTGTTGCCGCCATGCTCACGTCGGCCCGGCTGGGTCGCATCGCACCGGTCAGCCGGGAGATGGTGCTCAACTTCGTGGCGCAGACGTCGCTGGGCCTGCCCCGGTCCTACTGATGGACAGGCTGGTCGAATACACCGTTGACGGTCACGTTGCGCGCCTGACACTGAACTCCCCGCACAACCGCAACGCGCTTTCGGCGACCCTGGTCGGCCAGCTGCACCAGGGATTGCGCGACGCCGCCGCCGATCCCGCAGTGCGGGCGGTGGTGCTGGGCCACACCGGCAACACCTTCTGCGCCGGGGCCGACCTGTCGGAAGGCTCCGCAACAAAATCCACCAAGGGCGCGGATCCGTTCGAGGCCGCCGCCGAGCGGGCCAGGGAGATGGCCACGCTGCTACGCGCGATCGTCGAGTCGCCGCTGCCGGTGATCGTCGCCGTCGACGGCCACGTCCGTGCCGGCGGCATGGGCCTGGTCGGCGCATGCGATATCGCCGTCGCGGGTCCGCGCAGCACCTTCGCGTTGACCGAGGCCCGGATCGGGGTCGCGCCCGCGATCATCTCGCTGACGCTGCTGCCGAAAATGTCCGCCCGCGCCGCCGCCCGCTACTACCTGACCGGCGAGACGTTCGACGCCGCCACCGCCGCCTCGATCGGGCTGATCACGACGGCCACCGACGACGTCGACGCCGCGGTCGCGTCGCTAGTCGCCGACATCG
>NZ_JBATXN010000329.1:0-1922 GCF_049673265.1 Mycobacterium sp.
AACCTCCAATGCACTTCTCAACGGGATGCCAATGAGCAACGCCGTCAACGGCCGGCGCACCAGCGGCTTCGTCGTCCGATACGGCTTCCGCCACGCCGTCATGCCACGCCCACCATCGGCCGGATAACGGTTTATCCGCGCAAAGATTTTTATCCCCCGCCGCGCGTAGAACTAGCGCGAGCCGTCGGCTCGCCGCGTTCGAGCGGTCGCTTACCGCGGTAGTTTTTGCAGCTAGTGCGATCGGGGGCGCCGAAGGGCCGGCTTCCAACGCCCGCGTTGCGATTCCGATGATCGGCAGTTTTGCCGTCACATGACGGCGCCGCTGGGGCGGCTTCGTCCGCCGCGCGCATCTACTGTCACGACTAGCAGCGCTCAGGAAATCCAGACGCTCAAGGTTATTCGGAAGAGGCGGATCCGTTGGTGACTACACACAATGCCCGGAGCGCGGCGGCTGACCCGGCGACGGTGTGGTTTGTATCCGGCGAGCGCTGTCTGGGCTGACAGCGGCGGAGTCGTCGCGGGCCGGCATGCATCGGGCGGCTAGCTCCTAGGGCGTCAGCGATTCAACTGTTTGGACCCCGATCAGAGCAGCGCGGTTCGTGTGCGGCCACCGAACCCGCCAAATCGACCACAGCTAGCTGACTTAGGGGTTCGTCAAATTGTTTGATTTCGGGGCGTTGCCGCCGGAGGTTAATTCGGGTCGGATGTATTCCGGTCCTGGCCCCGGACCTATGCTGGCCGCGGCCGAGGCCTGGGATGGGCTGGCTGCCGAGTTGGGTTTTGCCTCAACGGGTTACGGGTCGACGATCACCGAGTTGACCGGTGGTCCCTGGATCGGTCCGACCTCGGCGACGATGCTGGCCGCCGTCGCGCCCTACATCAACTGGCTCAGCACCACCGCCGCCCAGGCCGAGGAGACCGCCAACCAGGCCCGCGCCGCCGTGGCCGCCTACGAGGCGGCCTTCGCGATGACCGTGCCGCCACCGGTCATCGAGGCCAACCGCGCCTTGCTGATGGCGCTGATCGCCACCAACTTCTTCGGCCAAAACACCCCGGCCATCATGGCCACCGAAGCCCTCTACGCCGAAATGTGGGCCCAAGACGCCGCGGCCATGTACGGCTACGCCGGCGCCGCAGCCGCCGCCTCCCAAGTGACCCCATTCGCCACCCCACCACACACCACCAGCCAAGACGCCAACAGCAGCCAAGCCGCCGCCGTGGCCCAAGCCACCGAAACCAGCGCCGGCAACGCCGCCCAAACCACCGCGCAAAGCGCCGCGTCAACGAGCGGTTCGACCACCTCGACCTCCACCACACCGCTGGCCGCCAGTACCACCGCAACCCAAACCACCGCGGTCCCCGTCGCAACGACGGGCAGCACGACTGGGGCCACCACCACGACCGGCGGCGGCTTCTTGGGCACCGGCGAAACGTTTTGGCAATGGGTCGGCAGCGGCGGCTGGCTGGGCACCAGCGTCACCAACCCAAATCTCAATACCCTGAGACAAGCGTTCCAGGCGTACTTCGGGGTGGGCCTCGGGCAATTCGGCGCGAGCATCGGACAGCAGACGACATTCGGTCTGGGCACCACGGCCGGCTCGGGTGGTGCGTGGTATCCCACACCGCAATTCGCCGGTTTGGCCCCCTTCGGCCACGGCGCACCGGTGTCGGCAGGTATCGGCCAAGCCAGCACCCTCGGCCGGCTGTCAGTACCTGCCGGCTGGCCCGGAGCAACGCCGACAGCGATGGAGACCCAGCCGGCAATGCTCACCAACACCGTCCGCCCCATCACACCAACCTCCAATGCACTTCTCAACGGGATGCCAATGAGCAACGCCGTCAACGGCCGGCGCACCAGCGGCTTCGTCGTCCGATACGGCTTCCGCCACGCCGTCATGCCACGCCCACCATCGGCCGGATAA
>NZ_JBATXN010000330.1:0-5806 GCF_049673265.1 Mycobacterium sp.
GGTAGTAGCTGACCATCGTGTACTGGTCGGGGCTCGAACCTTGAGCCGCTGCCTCGATGACCGCGGGCCGGTGCTTGAGATCCTTGGCGCGCTCGGCCGACGTCACCACAATCGCCACTGCGCCATCGGTCTCCTGGCAGCAATCCAACAGACGCAACGGCTCGGCGATCCACCGCGAATTCTGATGGTCCTCAATGGTTATCGGCTTCTCGTAGAAGTAGGCCTTCGGGTTCTTGGCGGCATGCTTGCGGTCGGCCACCGAGATCACACCGAAGTCCCGACTGGTCGCGCCGGACATGTGCATATACCGCTGAGCGATCATCGCAACCTGCGCCGCCGGCGTCGAAAGCCCGTGTGGATAGGAGAAGGAGTTGTCCGCCGCCGTCGAATCTGCTTGCGCGCTCGCGTCTCCCACCAGCCGGGTCTGCACCTGGCCGAATCGCATCCCGGACCGCTCGTTGAAGGCCCGGTACGCCACCACCACATCGGCCACGCCGGTCGCGACGGCCATCGCGGCGTGCTGGACAGTCCCGCATGCCGCACCGCCGCCATAGTGGGTCTGGGCGAAGAACTTCAGCTCACCGATGCCCGCGGCCCGCGCGACGGCGATCTCCTTATTGGTGTCCATCGTGAAGGTGGTCAAGCCGTCGACATCGGACGGACTCAAACCCGCATCGTCCAGGGCGTCCCGGACTGCCTCCGCGGCCAGTCGCAGCTCACTGCGACCGGAGTCCTTGGAGAAGTCGGTGGCACCAATGCCGACGATGGCAGCTCGACCACTGAGCAAGCCCGGTGACATCAAGCATCCCCGATCGTCAGCGTCGTGGTGGCGATGACGTGATCGCCAAGGCTATTGCTGCCCACGACTTTTACCGTGATCAGGCCGTCGTCCACCGCGGTCACTTCACCGGCGAACGTCACCGTGTCGTAGGCATACCAGGGCACACCGAGCCGCAGCCCAATCGACTTGATCAACGCCGACGGCCCAGCCCAGTCGGTGATGTAGCGCTGCACCAAACCGGTGTCGGTGAGGATGTTGACGAAGATGTCCTTCGACCCCTTGGCTTGTGCCAAGTCGCGGTCGTGGTGCACGTCCTGAAAGTCCCGGGTGGCCAGCGCCGTCGAGATGATGAACGTGGGATCCCCGTACAGCTTCAGCTCGGGCAGCTTGGTGCCGACCGCTATCGTCGGGGCGCTCATGCGTCAGGCTCCCACGCGTAAAGCGACCACTCCGGTCCGCTCTCACCGGCCGGAAAGTCGATATAGGTTGCCCTCACAGGCATTCCGATCTTCACCTCAGCATTGTCGACGCCGCGCAGCTCACCGAGCATCCGCACTCCCTCGTCCAGCTCGACGAGTGCGATCACGAACGGCAGTGTGCGGCCAGGCACCTTCGGAGCATGGTGCACCACAAAGCTGAATACCGTCCCCTTGCCGCTGGCTACCACGAAGTCGATCGGCTTGGCTTTGTCCTGCCAGATAGCGGGCACCGGCGGGTGCTGCAGGCTACCGTCCTGCAGCCGCTGAATCCGCAACTCGTGCGCCTTTACGCCCTCCCAGAAGAACGCGGTATCCCGCGACACCGCCGGTCGCATCATCGCGTCGGCATCCAGGTCCGCAGGAACGGCCGCCGCACTCTGCGACTCCCGGGGCTTGAATTTGAGGATCCGCCACTCCATCTCGGCGACATCTTCATCGCCCACGCGCCAGGTGATGTGCTGGTTGATGAACCAGCCCTCGCCGAGCGCTGTCTGCTTGGGACCGACCACGTCGCGCATCTCGGAGGCGATGCTGACCTGCTCGCCGGGCCGCAGATACCGGTGGTAGGTCTGTTCGCAGTTGGTGGCGACCACGCCGACGTAGCCGGCGTCGTCGAACAGCTTCATCATCGGCCCCATGGGGTCGTCGGTCGGGCGGTCACCAGCCAGCCCGAACATCGTCCACACCTGAATCATCGCCGGGGGCGCCACAATTCCCGGGTGTCCCGCCGCGCGTGCGGCGGCTTCATCGCGGTAGATCGGGTTCGTGTCCCCGAGGGCTTCCACCCAGTTGTTGATTGTCGGCTGGTTCACCGGATCCCGCCCGGCGCGTGGCTTGGCGACGACGGTGGCGGTGATCTCTTCGACGGTTTTCTTGATGACGTCCACGTCGGTCATCGAGGAACCCGCGGAACTTTGAGACCCGACGCCGCGATCATTTCGCGCATCACTTCGTTGACGCCGCCGCCAAACGTGATGACCAGATTGCGCTTGGTCTGCGAGTCGAGCCACTCGAGAAGCTCGGCAGTATCCCGCTCGGCGGGGTTGCCATACTTGCCGACGGTCTCTTCGGCGAGCCGCCCGACGTACTGAACCCGTTCGGTGCCAAAAACTTTCGTCGACGCGGCATCCGCCACGTTGATCTCGTCGCCAGCGGCCGCCACCTGCCAGTTGAGCAGCTCGTTGATCCGCCACATCGCGTGAATCTCACCGAGAGCGCGCTTGACGTCGTCGTGATCGATCGGAGTGACGCCGTCACCGCCCGGCTTAGATGCCCAAGCGTGCACGCGGTCGTAGATCGCAGCGAATCGACCCGCGGGACCCAGCATTACCCGCTCGTTGTTGAGCTGCGTGGTGATCAACCGCCACCCGCCGTTCTCCTCGCCCACCAGCATGTCGGCCGGTACCCGCACGTCGTTGTAGTACGTGGCGTTGGTGTGGTGGGCGCCGTCGGACAGGATGATCGGTGTCCAGGAGTAGCCGGGATCCTTGGTGTCGACGATTAGGATCGAAATACCCTTGTGTTTAACGGCTTCCGGATCGGTGCGGCATGCCAACCAGATGTAGTCGGCGTCATGCGCACCGGTGGTGAAGATCTTCTGCCCGTTGACGATGTACTCGTCGCCATGGCGCACGGCCGTGGTCCTCAACGATGCCAGGTCGGTTCCGGCCTCCGGCTCGGTGTAGCCGATCGCGAAGTGCACCTCACCGGCCAGGATGGCCGGCAGGAACTTCTTCTTCTGCATCTCGCTACCGAACACCTGCAGCGTCGGCCCCACCGTCTGCAACGTCACGGCGGGCAACGGCACGTCGGCGCGATGGGCCTCGTTGACGAAGATCTGCTGCTCGATCGGACCGAAGCCCAAGCCGCCGAACTCCTTCGGCCACCCGACGCCGAGCTTGCCGTCCTGACCCATCCGGCGGATCACCGCGCGATAGGCGGCGTTGTGACGGTCTTCCCCCATCGCCTTCATCTCGTCAGCCGATATCAGATTCGAAAAGTATTGCCGTAGCTCGGCTTGCAGCTGTCGCTGCTCCGGGGTCAGTTCGATGAACATTGCGCTCCCACCAAATCAAGACGATGAGAAGGCCCGCCCAGCAGCCGGGTCAGGTCCTTGATCGTGGAGTAATACCGGTGCATCGGATAGGTGATGTCCATGCCCATCCCGCCGTGCAGGTGGTGGCAGATTTGCATCACCGGCGGCGCCTGCGAGCTGATCCAGTAGCCGAGTACGTCAAGATCATCACTTGCGTCTCGGCCTTCGGACAGTCGCCAGATCACCGATGTCGACGCCAAATCGATGGTCCGCGAAGCGATGTAGACCTCGGCGAGCTGAGCCGCGACGGTCTGGAAGGTGGACAGTGGCTTACCGAACTGGTGTCGGTTCGCGACGTAGTCGGCCGTCAACCGCAATGCGCCGGCAACCAGACCGGCGGCATAAGCACCGATTCCCGCCAGCGCCAACTGATTCGCCCGCTGAGTCGTCGCACCGACCAGCACGTCCTGTTCGCCCACCGCGACATCGGTGAACGTGACGACGTACTCGTCGGATCCGTTGGACGTCGGCGTCTTCGCCACTTGCACGCCCTCGGCCTTCGGTGACACCACGACCACGGCGCTGTCGGCCGTGACGAGCATCCACTCTGCATTTTCGGCATACCCGACACCGACTTTCGTGCCGGACAGTCGACTGTGCACGAAGGTCGTCGCCGGCCTTTCGGGCAGCGCAGTGCCGGGTTCATTGAGCGCCGCGGTCAGCAGCGAGCCCTTGGCCAGGCCGGCGAGATAACGATCCTGCTGCTCGTCGGACGCCAAATCCAGCAGCGGCACGGCACCGAACCCCAGGGTCGTCAGCGCCGGGCCGATCAGGCCGTGGCGACCGATCTCGGTCAGCGCCGTCGCGATCTCGGGCAGTCCGACACCGTCGCCGCCCAGCCGCTCGGGGACCGGCAGCGCAGTTACGCCACCCGCTACCAACGCTTCCCAGGTGTTGTCCCTGTCCAGTACCGACGTGACGACGTCGGCGACAGCCTGTTGCGCTGGATCCGGCGTGAAGTCCATTAGTGGTCCACCGGGCACTTGCCGGTGTAGTCGACCTGCCAGTGCTTGATGCCGTTGAGCCAGCCGGACCGCAGCCGCTCGGGCGTCGAGATCGGTTTGAGGTCAGGCATATTGTCGGCGACCGCGTTGAAGATCAGATTGATCGTCATCTTCGCCAGGTTGGCGCCAATGCAGTAATGCGCGCCGGTACCGCCGAATCCGACGTGCGGGTTGGGGTCGCGCAGGATGTTGAACGTGAACGGGTCCTCGAAGACCCCTTCGTCGAAGTTGGCCGAGCGGTAGAACATGATCACCCGTTGGCCCTTCTTGATCTGCACACCAGACAACTCGTAGTCCTCCAGCGCGGTGCGCTGGAAGCAGGTGACCGGGGTGGCCCACCGCACGATCTCATCGGCGGCGGTTTCCGGTCGCTCCTTTTTGTAGAGCTCCCACTGGTCGGGGTGATCAGCGAAGGCGATCATGCCCTGCGTGATGGAGTTGCGCGTGGTCTCGTTGCCGGCCACCGCGAGCATCACCACGAAGAAGCCGAACTCGTCATCGGTGAGTTTCTCCCCTTCGATGTCGGCCTCGATCAGCTGGGTCACGATATCGTCGCCGGGGTTCTTGGCCTTTTCCTCGGCCATCTGCATCGCGTATTGGATCAACTCAAACGACGACAATTTCGGATCGATGTCGGCGTACTCCGGGTCGTCGTTGCCGGTCATTTCGTTGGACCAGCGGAACAGCTTGTCGCGGTCTTCCTGGGGCACGCCCAACAGACCCGCGATCGCCTGCAGCGGCAGCTCACAGGACACCTGCTCGACGAAGTCGCCGGATCCGGCGGCGGCCGCCGCCTTCGCGATCTTCTGGGCACGTTCGCGCAGCTCCTCTTCCAGCCGCCCGACGGCGCGCGGTGTGAAACCACGGGAGATGATCTTGCGCAGCCGGGTGTGGTGCGGAGCGTCCATATTCAGCATCACGAACCGTTGGACCTCGATGTCCTCGCGGGCGATCTCGTTGTTGAACCGCGGGATCACCCCGTTTTCGTAGCTGGAGAAAATATCGCTGCGCCGCGACACCTCTTTGACGTCGTCGAGCTTGGTGATGGCCCAATATCCGCCGTCGTGGAAGCCACCGCCGTTGCCCGGCGCTTGTTCGTTCCACCAGATCGGCGCGGAGGCTCGCAGCTCGGCGAACTCCTCCATCGGCAGGCGCTCGGTATAGATGTCAGGGTCGGTGAAGTCGAACCCTGCGGGAAGGTTGGGGCCTGAACCAACGACAGCCATCAGTGCGCTCCTCAATGCAACGTGTTCTAGTGCCAGTAAAACATGCCTTCGCCGCAGACCAAAAGGCGTCAGAGCATCGTCGCTTGTCAGGGTAATGAAACGTGTTCTAGCCTGACCTCATGGGTAACCCGGTAATTGTTGAAGCCACTCGCAGCCCGATCGGCAAGCGCGCCGGATGGTTGTCCGGCCTGCACGCCACCGAGCTGCTGGGGGCTACGCAG
>NZ_JBATXN010000331.1:0-1921 GCF_049673265.1 Mycobacterium sp.
CGATGCAGGTGGTGCATCCGTAGCCGACAAGGTAGAAACCGAGCTTCTCCAAATACGGCCACACCCCGGCCTTTTCGTAGTAGTCGCTGACGACTTGTGAGCCCGGCGCCATCGTGGTCTTCACCCAGGGCTTGGAGGTCAGCCCCTTCTCGACGGCATTGCGTGCCAGCAGCGCCGCGCCGAGCATCACTTCGGGGTTGGAGGTGTTGGTGCATGAGGTGACCGCGGCGATCACCACCGCGCCGTGGTCGAGCACGAATTCGCCGAGTTCATCAGACTTCACAGTCACGGGGCTGCTCACCCGGCCCTTGGCGTGCTTTGCGGCCGACTCGACCGGTTTGTGGTCGTCGGCGTGGCCGTTGCTCAGTGCACCCGGGTCGCTGGCCGGGAACGTCTCGTCGACCGCCTCGTCGAGCTTGGAGTAGTCCTTCTTGTCCGGGTCGTCGCCGACGTAAGTAGGGATCTGCTCGCGGAACGTGGACTTGGCTTCTGCCAACGGGATCCGGTCCTGCGGCCGCTTCGGTCCCGCGATCGAGGGGACCACCTCGGATAGGTCGAGCTCCAGATACTCAGAGAACTCCGGCTCGTGCTTGGCGTCGTGCCACAAGCCCTGTTCTTTGGCGTAGGCCTCCACCAAAGCGAGTTGCTCCTCTTTGCGGCCGGTGAACCGCAGATAGTCGATCGTCTCCTGATCGATCGGGAAAATCGCTGCAGTGGAACCGAATTCGGGGCTCATGTTCCCCAGCGTCGCGCGATTCGCCAGCGGTACTTCGGCGACACCCTCGCCGTAGAACTCAACGAACTTGCCGACCACACCGTGCTTACGCAGCATCTCGGTGACGGTGAGCACCACGTCGGTGGCCGTCACACCGGGCTGGATCTCACCGGTGAGCCTGAAGCCGACCACACGCGGGATGAGCATCGAGACCGGCTGACCGAGCATCGCGGCTTCGGCTTCGATTCCGCCGACGCCCCAACCCAATACGCCGAGACCGTTGACCATCGTGGTGTGCGAGTCGGTACCGACACAGGTGTCGGGGTATGCCACCCCGTCGCGTTCCATCACCACATGTGCCAGGTACTCGATGTTGACCTGGTGCACGATGCCGGTGCCCGGAGGCACCACTTTGAAGTTGGCGAAGGCCCCCTGCCCCCACCGGAGGAATTGGTAGCGCTCGCCGTTGCGCTGGTATTCGATCTCGACATTGCGCTCGAATGCGTCGGCGCGGCCGAAGAGATCCGCGATCACCGAGTGATCGATCACCAGGTCGGCCGGCGCCAATGGGTTCACCTTCTCGGCGTCGCCGCCCAGATCCCCGATGGCCTCCCGCATCGTGGCCAAGTCGACGATGCATGGCACACCGGTGAAGTCCTGCATGACGACACGGGCAGGCGTGTACTGGATTTCGATGCTGGGTTCGGCCGACGAGTCCCAGTTCGCGATCGCCTGGATGTGGTCCTTGGTGATGTTGCTGCCGTCCTCGTTGCGCAGCAGGTTTTCGGCGAGCACTTTGAGGCTGTAGGGGAGTTTCTCCGTGCCGGGCACGGCGTCAAGGCGATAGATCTGGTAACTGTTGTCGCCGACCTTCAGGGTGTTGCGCGCTCCGAATGAATTCACCGAATCTTTGTTGGTCACATCAACTCCCGAGATGTAGTTGCGCTCGCCGACGGGCCGTGTCGACGAAGCCAGTCTAACAGTACGCTTGTCCTGTATTTCAGCCAGCCCACCCTATGCCTCGCGAGACTGCAGCCATTGCGACGGGTGTCGGGGCGTGTTGCCGCGGCCGTTGCAGTGTCGTGGTGATGCGGGCCGGGCACGGCCCGGATCGTCGGCGGACGGTACCGTCTTGGACCGTGACCACCCTGCACGCGCCGCTGTATATCCCGGGCGAGATTTGCGGCACCATCGGTGCCGATCCGG
>NZ_JBATXN010000332.1:0-6364 GCF_049673265.1 Mycobacterium sp.
CGATGACCGGACCGCTGCAAGGCCACGACCTGGACGCACTGCTGCACCGGGTGGCGCGTCGCGATGCCGATGCGTTCGCCGATTTCTACGACTACACCAGGGCCCGGGTCTACGGGTTGGTGGCACGCGTGCTGCGCGACGCCGGCTACAGCGAGGAGACCACCCAGGAGGTCTACCTGGAGGTGTGGCGGACGGCCGAGGCCTACGACTCGGCGAAGGGCTCCGCGCTGTCCTGGCTGATGACCATCGCACACCGGCGCGCAGTCGACCGAGTGCGCGCTGAACAAGCCGCCACCCAGCGCGAGTCACGTTACGGCGCAGCCGCGGTCGATCCGGCCCACGACGTCGTCGCCGAATCGGCGCTCGCAGCCGATGAGCGCCGCCGGGTGACAGAGTGTCTTGACGGGCTGACTGACATTCAGCGGCAGTGCATTGAAATGGCCTACTACGGTGGGTTGACGTATACCGAAGTGTCACAACGGTTATCAGCCAACTTGTCGACGATCAAATCGCGGATGCGCGACGCGCTGCGCGGACTCCGCAATTGCCTGGGTGCGCCATGACCGAGCCGACCGAATTCGAACTGCTCGAGCTGGCCACGCCGTATGCGCTGCACGCGGTATCGGATGCCGAGCGGGCCGCGATCGACCGGCAGCTCGCTGCGGCGCCACCATCGGTCGCCCAGGCCTTCCGTGACGAGGTACGCGCGGTCCGCGAGACGATGACGGCGGTCTCGGCGGCAACGGCCGCCGAGCCGCCTACCCGTCTGCGCTCGGCGGTGCTGGCCGCGGTTCAGTCCGCCGGCGGACGTCGATCCCGTTGGCGCACAGCTTTTTTGGCGGCCGCAGCCGCAGTCGTGGTGGGATTGGCGGCCTTCGGTGCGGGAATGGCGATGCGGCCATCGTCCTCGCCGTCGATGGCCGAGCAGATCATGGCGGCACCGGATGTGCGAACGGTCTCCGGGCAGCTGGCCGGCGGGACGGCGACGGTAGTGTTCTCGCGCGACCGCAACGCCGGTGTGTTGGTGATGAACAACGTGCCCCCACCCTCGCAGGGCACCGTGTATCAGATGTGGCTGATCGGCGACAAAGGCCCTACATCGGCAGGCACGATGAACACCGCGGCCGTCGCTCCTTCGACCACCGACATGCTGACGAATCTCGGGAGTTCCAGCGCGCTGGCGTTCACCGTCGAACCCGGCACTGGCTCACCACAGCCGACCGGGAAGATCCTTGCCAAGCTGTCGTTGAGCTAGCGGCCCAACCGGAGGACTGGGGTGCAAAGACTAGAGACCGATTATCTGGTCGTCGGTGCGGGCGCGGTGGGCATGGCGTTCACCGACACCCTGGTGGCCGAGACTGACGCACACGTTGCGATCGTCGACCGCGGCCATGCGCCGGGTGGGCATTGGACATCGGCCTACCCGTTTGTCCGCTTGCATCAGCCATCGGCTTATTACGGTGTCAACTCCCGCGCGCTGGGCAGCGACACCATCGACCGGGTCGGCTGGAACGAGGGGCTTTACGAGCTGGCCACCGTGGGAGAAGTGTGTGCCTACTTCGATCAGGTCATGCACCAAGACCTGTTGCCCAGCGGACAAGTGTCGTATTTTCCGATGGCGGAATACCTGGGCGAGGGCCGATTTCGCACGCTGGCCGGCGACGACTACACCGTCGACGTTCGCCGACGAGTGGTGGACAGCACCTACCTGAAGACCGTGGTGCCGTCGATGCGCCCGCCGCCGTATCACGTCGGCGACGGAGTCGACTGCGTCGCACCCAACGACCTACCGGTCTCGGCGGCGGGCCACCAGCGGTTCGTCATCGTCGGCGCAGGCAAGACCGGCATCGACGCCTGCTTATGGTTGCTACGCAACGCTATTGCGCCGGAGCGGCTGACGTGGATCATGCCCCGTGACGCGTGGCTGATGGACCGGGCCAACATTCAACCCGGCCCACAATTTCTTCAGCGGTTCCAGACCAGTTTCGTCGCGCGGCTGACCGCGATCGAAGGCGCCACGAGTATCGAGGACCTGTTCGACCGTCTGGAGGGCAGTGGCAACTTGCTGCGGCTGGATCCCGCGACGCGCCCGAGCATGTATCGCTGCGCAACCGTGTCGCAGGCTGAACTACAGCAGCTGCAACGCATCTCATCCATCGTGCGAATGGGACGCGTGGAACGCATCGAAGCGGGCACGGTGGTGCTGGCTGACGGTTCGATACCCGCCGAGCGTTCGACGCTGTACATCGATTGCACCGCCGACGGGCTTCAACGTCGGCCACCCACACCGGTTTTCGACGGTAACCGGATCACCCTGCAGAGTCTGCGCGGCTGCCAGCAAGTGTTCAGTGCCGCCTTGACGGCCCACGTTGAGGCGGCGTACCACGACGACGCGACTCGAAATGATCTGTGCGCCCCAGTGCCCCATCCCAGCACCGACCTGGACTGGCTCACCACGACGATGGCCGAGCAGCACAACCAGATCCGCTGGCTGGACGACGCGGACCTGTTCGAATGGCTCTGCGCGGCAAGGCTGGATCTCATGCGGCACATGTACGCCCCGCTGACGGCGAACCCGAAGGTCCGCGACAAGGTCCTGGGGTTGATCAAGGCGGGGCTGCAGTCGGCCAATCAGAAGCTGGACGCGTTACGCCTTGCGCAGACTGCCCAGCAGCGCGGCTAATACGCCGAGCACCACCAGCACTCCCCCGGCAGCCAGCGTCACGTTGAGCCATTGGTGCAGACTGCTTTCCGCTTGACCGACCATGACATCGGCGATCCGTCGGATGTCTCCGCCCGTGTTGTTCAGCGCATCGTTGATCCGGCGGCGGGCGAGTTCGATGGCCGCCCAACCGGCGGCGCCGACCAGTAACGCCGAGATACCCAGCCACGCCAGCGCTCTGCCGCGACTACGCGCGATGGCCAGTGTCAGCAGCGCACTAATGCCGGTCAGCACCGCCGCGGCGATGCTCACCCACGGGCCCCAGGTGGCGGCAAGCCGTAATTTGCCGGGCTGCAAGAGTTGTGGGGTGGTCACCGTCAAGGGAACGGCGACCGTGGAGGGCACCTGTACGTGGTGACCGATCAGGAGCCGATCGAACACCGGGTCGTTGAGCATCGGGGCCACATCGACGATCCACTGGTTGGACTGCCCGCTGGCGCGGGTGAACAGCCACCCGTGCAACTGCCGATTGGCCTCCGCGAAATGCGGCGGGAACGACGGGCTGGCGGTGTACGAGGTGGCCACGTCATGCACCTCTGATGAGCTGATCGAGTAACCGTGCGCGCTGATCAGCGTCATTGCCTTGGAAGTCAGCTCGGATGCCGCCGCGGCCTGCAGGGTCGGGTCACTCGCGGCCTTCTCCGCCATTGCCGTGTAGCCGTGGACGTCGACGACGTGCGTCTGTGCCCACACCGTCGGCACCGTAACCGCCAGCGTCGCCGTGGTGAGCAGCCACAGCAGCGCTGTCACCGCGAATCGCACGCGGTTAAGCGTACGAGGTCATTTGGCGACCCGACGCGGACGCGCCAGCGCCAAACGGGTCAGCACACGGTTCATCCGGGTCAACGCTTTGAGCGAATTGCTGTAGTAGTTGCCTCCCGCGCCGACGCTGGTGCGAGGCCCGACAACGGTCTCGACACGGCAGTATTTGCGTAGCCCCTCGGCGCCGCCCCACCGTGCCCCGATGCCCGACGCCTTCCAGCCACCCATCGGCGCCGTCGTGCACATCAGGTTGGCGATCACATCGTTGATGTTGACTGCACCGCAATCAAGCCGCAGCGCAATCTCTTTCGCCCGATCAACATCACCGGAGAACACCGAGGCGCTCAACCCGTATTCGCTGTCGTTGGCCAGTCGGATGGCTTCGTCGACGGAGCCGACCTTCATGATCGGCAGCGTGGGACCGAACGTTTCCTCGGTCATGCACGTCATCGAGTGGTCCACATCGACGAGCACCGTCGGCTGATAGAAGCTGCCCGGCTTGTCGGCACGCTTCCCGCCGGTCAATACCCGTGCGCCCGCGGCCACCGCCTCGCGAACGTGGCGCTCGGTCACGGCCAGCTGCTGCTCGTCGATCAACCCTCCGAGGTTGTGCCCGTCGCCGGCACCGACCTGCAGCGCTTGCACGCCCCGCACCACGGCCTTGACGAACTGGTCGTACACCGGCTCGAGCACGTAAACCCGCTCGACCGAGACACAGGTCTGCCCGGCGTTGAACATCGCACCCCATACGGCGGCGTGCGCGGCCAGCTCGACGTCGGCGTCCTCCAGGACGATCATCGGGTCCTTGCCGCCCAACTCCAGGCTTACCGGTGTCAACCGGCGAGCGGCGCGCTCCATCACCTTGCGCCCGGTGGGCGTGGATCCGGTGAACTGCACGAAATCGACGTTGT
The DNA here is from genome assembly GCF_049673265.1 of Mycobacterium sp. Taxonomy (GTDB): domain Bacteria; phylum Actinomycetota; class Actinomycetes; order Mycobacteriales; family Mycobacteriaceae; genus Mycobacterium. The sequence continues at coordinate 4,396 of NZ_JBATXN010000332.1, forward strand.
CGATGATGGCTTCGGAGATCTCCCGGGCGCCTTGAGCCAGTGCCAGCACCGCGGGCCCACCCGACTCAAGCCAGCCGCGACGCAGCACCTCGGCGGTCAGCGGGGTGCGCTCGGACGGCTTCAGCAACACCGCGCAGCCCGCGGCCAGCGCACCGATGCCATCCATCAACGCGTTGGCGACCGGGTAGTTCCACGGCGCGATGATGCCCACTACCGGCCGCGGCCGGTAGTGCACGGTCACCTTCTTGATCGCCAGGATGGGCAACGCCGCGGGCCGCCGCTCGGGCTCCAGCGCCTTCTCCATCGTCTTGATGTAGTACGACACGATCATGATCAGCAGCGGCACCTCTTGCGCCGCATCGACGGCGGATTTGCCGGTTTCCTTGATCAGCAGTTCTTCGATCTCGCCGCGGTGCTCGCCCAGCCACACCGCGAAACGAGCCAGGACTTTGGCGCGCCCCTTGGCGCCGCTTTGCTCCCATTCGCGTTGAGCCACGCGCAGCCCCGCGGCGATGGTGGGGACGTCGGCCGGGTCGGTCCACTGCACTTCGCCGGCAACGGCGCCGGTGGCCGGGTTCAAGACGGTGCCGGTGCCCGAGAAGTCGGGCGAGATGGGTGTGATGGCGGTCATGCCGCCCATGCTATCGACAGGTGTCAAATCCGCCGGTGCGCGATGCCCAGCACGTAGGCGGCTTGGCCGAGATGCTGCGCGCAGTCGTCGATGATGCTGACCAGCCGGGCGCTGGCGGTCACCGGCGGATCCCAGTTCCGGTCCACGATGCGCGCCAAGTCCTCGGAGGTCACTCCGGCGACGAATTCCAGCGTCACCTTGTGCACGGCGTGGTAGTAGCCGGCCAACAGATCAGCGGGTGCCTGCACCTTGGCGACGTCCTCGGGGCTGTGCCCGTAACCAGTGTCGTCGCGCGGCAGGTCCAATCCGAAGCGGTCCACCCACCCTTCGGTGGTCCACACTTGGTCGATGCCGGCGATCGGGGCGAGCTGAACATCCTGCACCCGCGCGCTGTGCCAGATCAGCCACGCAATGCTGTTGGCGTTGGGGCTCGGCCGATAGTTGGCTTGTCCGTCGGTGAGGCCGTCGGTGATTTCGTCGACGTGTTCGATCAACCGGGTGAACGCGTCGTGCAGCAATTCCCGAGTGGCGTTGTCGGTGCTGGACATACCGGCGACCCTACGCGTGGCAGACCAACGAAATTGCTGACTGGGCAGCCCGCGTTGGGCCAATACGATCGATGACGTGATCGGATTCCGCCGAGCAGTGTTGGCGCTCGCCATCCCGTTGAACCTGATGTTGATCGTCTGGATGGCGATTGGCCGTAGCTTGTTCGGCATCATGACGGCCTGGATGGCCTACTTGATGGTGCTCTGGGCTGCGCCCGCGCTGCTGGTATTGCTGACGTTGTCGACGATTCTGATGTTTTGTCAGCGGCGGCGCCCCGTGCGATTGAGCACCGCTCAGGCCTGGCTTCAGGTGGGGTGCTGGCTCTGCATGTTCGTCGTCGGGATCGCGGTGGTGGACGGCGACGACACCGGCGACGTCGGCGGCATTCTGCTCAGCATCTTCGGCGACAACCCGACGATGGTGAACATCTCCGGGATCGCGATGCTGATCGCGGGATTCGTCGGCGCGGCGGCATGGCTGGCTCTGATGGTGCTCTTGCTCGTCGGGCTGACCAAGAGGCCGCTACCTCCCCCGCCCCCTTACTGGGCCTACCCGCCGCCGGGAGCTCCGTGGTAGACCGCTTCGACGTTATTGCCGTCCGGGTCGCGGACGAAGGCGCCGAAGTAACCGGGGTGGTATTCCGGCCAAAGCCGCGGGGCATGCAGCGATTCGGCGCCCGACTCCACCGCAGCTTGATGAAACGCCCGTACCGCGTCGTGGTCGGCGGCGGCGAACGCGACATGGATCTCCCGATTGGGTCCCATACCGCCGCCCTCCGCTATCCAGAAG
>NZ_JBATXN010000333.1:0-7384 GCF_049673265.1 Mycobacterium sp.
CGCGGTTAGATCGGGTCGCGAACTCCCGCGCCGACTCTGGCGTCAGGAATACCCGCACGGCGTCCGGCCCCTCCTCGGTGTCGTCGAGCACCACGGATGCGTCGAACTCGGTGTCGCTGACGGCCAGTAGTTCGACGACCACGGTTTGCGCCTCGGAGTCCCATCCCAGCCCCATGGTGCCGACCCGAAATTCCGCGTCCACCGGTGTGATCAACGGGCTGAGGTCCTCGACCTCGCTGGTCTCCGGTGGAACCGGTGTGCCGAACCTGCGGTTGACCTCTACCAGCAACGCACCGATGCGCTCGGCAAGAACCGCGACCTGCTGCTTCTCCAGCACCACCGAGACCACCCGGGAGTCGTGCACGGCCTGCAGGTAGAAGGTGCGGTTTCCAGGCTGGCCGACTGTCCCGGCGACGAATCGGTCGGGTGATCGGAAGACGTGAATCGCGCGAGACATGGCAATTCCAAAATACCGGCAGTTGCGGCTGAGTCGTAAATTCTGCACTCAGTCGGTCGACGCCCCAGTGGGGGCACCTCCCAGCCGCGAAGCGGCGAGGGGGCGGGGCCGACACTCGGGATCTAGTCGGTCGAGCCGCCAACGACCGCATCGCCGGGCGGCGCCTCACCGTCTGGCGATGCAACCGCCGTGAGCGCGGACGTCAGTCGCGGGCCAGTGTGGTTGACGTGCAGCACGAATGGGCGCAGCCGGGTATAGCGGATCACGCTCATCGATGCCGGATCGGCCGAAACCCGCTGGAAGCCGTCCAAGTGCAGGGCGAGCGCGTCGGCGACCACCGCCTTGATGACGTCGCCGTGAGTACAGGCCAGCCACAGCGCGTCGCCGCCGTGCTGCTCGGCCAGCCGCGCGTCGTGCTCACGGACGGCGGCAACGGCACGCGTCTGCACATCCGCCAGCCCTTCACCGCCGGGAAACACCGCCGCGCTGGGATGCGCCTGAACGACGCCCCACAGCGGCTCCTTGACCAAATCGCCGATTTTGCGGCCAGTCCATTCGCCGTAGTCGACTTCGGCGAACCGGTCGTCGAACACGGGCTCGATGCCCAGCGCTTCGGTGAGCGGCTCGATCGTGCGCCGGCATCGCAGCAGCGGTGAGCTCACCACCGCCCGGATCGGCAGCTCAGCGATCCGATCGACCAATTCGGCGGCTTGCTGACGGCCCTTGTCGTCGAGGTCAACACCCTCGGAACGACCGGCCAGCACGTGCGCGGTGTTCGACGTGGACCGGCCGTGCCGCAACAGGATGACAGTCATACCGCGCTCACCACCCCCGTTGCCAACAGGATCAGCACAGCGACACCGGCGGCCACCCGGTAGCCGACGAACCAATACATGCTGTGCCGCACCAGAAACCGAAGGAACCATGCGACCGCGGCGAGGCCGACCACGAACGCAATCAGGGTCGCCACCAGCAGCTGCGGGCCTGTCGCGCTCATCCCCTCCGTCACCGGGTGGAAGGCGTCCGGCAGCGAGAACAACCCGGACGCAAATACCGCAGGAATGGCAAGCAGGAAACCGAATCGGGCAGCTAACTCCCGCTCCAGACCCACGAAGAGTCCGGCACTGATGGTCGATCCCGACCGGGAAACGCCTGGGATCAACGCGAGCGTCTGAGCAACACCGACGACGACGGCGTCGCGCCAGGTCAGCTGGTCGATGCCCCGGTTCTGCCGCCCGACACGCTCGGCCACCGCGATCACTGCCGAAAACACCACCAGCGCAGTGGCTATCACCCACAAATTGCGCACGCCCGAGCGGATTTCATCCTTGAAGAGCAGGCCCAGGATGCAAATCGGGATCGTCCCGATGATCACGTACCAGCCTAACCGGTAATCGGCATTGCGATGGGCGGTCACCAGCAAGCCGTTAAACCACGCTTTGAGGATCCGAACGATATCGCGTGCGAAGTAGACCAAGACGGCAATCTCGGTGCCCAACTGCGTTACCGCGGTGAATGACGCACCGGCGTCCTGGGCAAAGAAGATCCGCGAGACGATCGCCAGGTGGCCCGATGACGACACCGGCAAGAACTCGGTCAGACCCTGCACCACGGCCAAATCGGCAACCTGCCACCAGGACATCGCAGCCGTCGCAGTCACGACGACGACCGTACCGGTTGATCTAGTGGGAAACCTCGTCGAGGGCGACAGCGTCACGCACCGCGGCGGCCAGACTGCGCCTGTCGGCGATATCGACGTGGACGACGTTGCGGCGCACTGTGGCGACCACGTCTTCGGGCTGCGGAACCGGCCCGCTCAGCCGGGGACGGTAGATCTCGACGAGAAGCCACTGGCCCTCGATACGGAAAGCAAAACTACGGCCATCACCGAGCTGCCCGAACCCGCTGGCGAACACCTTGTCCGAGAAAACCCCCAACCACATGTCTTCGATAGCAAACTCGGGATCGGCGAAGTGGCGCTCGGCGGCGACGCTCATACGGGGACCATACCTCGCCGCCAGCCCCTCGCCTTTGCGGCGTGACCCGGGCAGGTCGCGACGATGTTCCCTAGGATCGAACTTCACCCCGGCTACCCCTCTACACTGGCCACCCACTGGATAGTCGAGAGTTACCCCGTGTCATCACTCTGCAAACGCAGTGCATATATCGTCCGTCGGCAGGCCGTTGGCCTGCTACTTTTGCTGACATTGGTGGCCGGGTGTTCGGCGAAGACGCGCGAAGGAACCCCACCCACGATCGAGCCGGCGCAGCCGGCGCAATCTCCGCCGTTATCGCACGACCCGGCGGGTATGGTCCGACCGCTGCAGGGTCATCCGCAGGCGGCAATATTCGACGGCCGTACAGCACAGCTGGTGATCTTGACCTCCGGGTCGGCCCCCACCACACCCGCCAGCATCACGGTGACGGGTTCTCAGCAAACATCCTCACGTGTTATCGAGCTGCCCGCGCCGGCGACCGCGCTGACCGGTGACGGAGGCGGCAACGCTTACCTGTCCACCCGCGGCGGCTACTTCCAGGTCGATCTGTCGGCCGGACGAGTCACACGTGTGCCGGTCAGCGGCGCAGAGACCGTCGACTTCACCGCGATCACCCGCCGCGCCGACGGCGCCGTCGCGCTGGGCACCGCCGACGGCTCGGTGTACGCGCTGGCGGGAGGTACCGTCAGCAGCCGAACGACGGTGTTTGCCCACGTCGATTCGCTTGCAGCACAAGGAAATACGCTTGCCGTCCTGGATCGGGGTCAGACATCGGTCACCACGATCGGTGTCGACGGCAAGGTCGGGCAGCAATTACGCGCCGGTCAGGGCGCCACCACGATGGTGGCCGATCCCGCGGGCCGGTTGCTGGTAACCGACACCCGGGGCGGCCAGCTGCTGGTCTTCGGCGTCGACCCGCTGATCTTGCGGCAGGCTTACCCGGTGCGACAGTCCCCTTACGGCCTCGCCGGATCACGCGGGCTGACCTGGGTGTCGCAAACGTCGACGAATCTGGTCATTGGTTACGATCTGTCAACCGGGATCCCTCTGGAAAAGGTACGGTACCCAACCGTGCGGCAACCGAACACGCTGACCTTCGACGATGCTGCGGGCACGTTGTATGTCGTGTCGGGTGCGGGTGGGGGCATCCAGATCATCGAGCACGCCGCGGCGGGCCCCCGGTGACAACGGCGCGAGGACGGTTGCCGGCGGGTTGGGACACCGAAATGTCCGACGAATACGAGTGGGTGCCGTTGCGCCTGCCGCCCGAGGTGACCAGGCTCAGCGCCTCTACTCGACTGTCCATCGAAGCGGAGTACCGCGGCTGGGAGCTAACCCGGGTGCGACTGTATACCGATGGGAGTAGGCGGGTGTTGTTGCGCCGCAAAAAGTCTCGCGTCAACGGTTTCGATAGCGCACGGCTCGACCAGCCGGAACTGTGACGGTGAGCGAACCACGCAACGACCGTCATCGGCTATACGGCGTGCTTCGCCGGTTGTTTTTCCTGGTACCGCCAGAACGCAGTCATGAGCTGGTGTTCGCGGCGCTGCGTGGCGCCACCAGCGCGGCGCCGCTGCGCCGCCGCCTGAGCCGGCGGTTGGCGCCGACCGACCCGGTGCTGGCCAGCACGGTGTTCGGGGTGCGCTTCCCCGGTCCGCTGGGTCTGGCCGCGGGCTTCGATAAGGACGGCATCGGGCTGAAGGCCTGGGGCGCCCTGGGATTCGGCTACGCCGAGATCGGCACCGTCACCGCGCGCGCCCAACCAGGCAACCCGGCTCCTCGGTTGTTCCGGCTGCCCGCCGACCGCGCCCTGCTCAACCGGCTGGGTTTCAACAATCGCGGCGCCGCCGCCCTGGCGACCCGGCTGGCGCGGGAAAGCTCCGATGTGCCAATCGGTGTCAACATCGGCAAGACCAAGACCACCCCCACCGAGCACGCCGCCGACGACTACCGGGACAGTGCCCGGCTGGTCGCGCCGCTGGCCGCATACTTGGTGGTCAACGTCAGTTCGCCGAATACCCCCGGGCTCCGCGATCTGCAGGCCGTCGATGCGCTGCGCGACATTCTGTCGGCAGTGCTCGCGGAGACATCGACACCGGTGCTGGTGAAGATCGCACCCGATCTTGCCGACGCCGACATCGACGAAATCGCTGACCTGGCAATCGAGTTGGGCTTAGCCGGGATCGTCGCCACCAACACCACGGTCTCGCGCGACGGGCTGAGCACACCCGGCGTCGATGCACTGGGCGGCGGCGGCATCTCCGGGCCGCCGCTCGCGCATCGCGCCACTGAAGTACTGCGGCGACTCTACGGCCGCGTCGGTGACCGGCTGACACTGATCAGTGTCGGCGGTATCGAAACCGTCGACGACGCGTGGGACCGCATCACTGCGGGAGCATCGTTGCTGCAGGGCTACACCGGCTTCATCTACGGCGGAGCCTTGTGGGCCAAGCACATTCACGACGGGATCGCGGTTCGGCTGCGCGCTGGCGGCTTTTCCTCGTTGAGCGACGCGGTCGGTTCGGCAGCCGCTAAACCCTGACCCGCAGCTCGGCTGCCAATGTCTTCCGGATACCCGCTACCGCTGTTCGTAGGTTCCGTAGATGACGGCTCGGGCGATCGCATGCTGGAACAGGTTAAAGCCGAGGAACGCGGGGCTGGCGTCCTCGGTGAGGTCGAGTTTCTCAACGTCGACGGCGTGCACGGCGACGTAGTAGCGGTGCGGGCCGTGGCCAGGAGGCGGCGCGGCGCCGACATAGCGGCGCATGCCGGCGTCGTTGACCAGCGTCAGTGCGTCGCCGGGCAGCTCGCCACCGTCGCCGGCACCGTCGGGCAATTCGGTGACCGAGGCTGGCAGGTTGGCCACCGCCCAATGCCAGAAACCCGACAACGTCGGGGCATCCGGGTCGTACACGGTCACGGCGAAACTGCGTGTCTCGTCGGGAAAACCAGACCAGCTCAGCTGTGGGCTGACGTCCTCGCCGCCGGCGCCCATGATTCCGCTGATTTGCGGAGTCGCCAGCGGCTGCCCGTCGGTAATCGACGCCGATTCCAAGTGAAACGACGGCAGCTTGGGCAGCGCAGCGTACGGGTCGGGCGGTGCGATCATGATCGATTCCCTCTCGTGTGATTAGCAGTGTGTCAGGAAGTGCGTCAGCACCTCGGTGCCGAACCTCAGCGCATCGATGGGTACCCGTTCGTCGATGCCGTGGAACAGTGAGGCGAAATCCAGATCCGGCGGCAGGCGCAACGGGGTGAAGCCGAAGCACCGAATACCCAAGCGCGCGAAGGCTTTTGCATCCGTGCCACCGGAAAGCATGTAGGGCACGGTCCGGGCGTCGGGATCCACCGCCAGCAGCGCGGCGTTCATCACCTCGACCAGGTCACCGTCGAAACTGGTCTCATACGACGGCAGGCTGGTGATCCATTCGCGGGTCACCTCGGGGCCGATCAGCTCGTCGACCTCCGCCTCGAACGCCGCTTGCCGCCCGGGAAGCACCCGACAGTCCACCACGGCCTCCGCCGTCGCGGGTACCACGTTGGCTTTGTAGCCGGCTTTGAGCATCGTGGGGTTTGCCGTGTCGCGCAGGGTGGCCTTGACGATGCGGGCAATCGGCCCCAGCTTGTCGATGGCCCCTTCCAGGTCCGGCGAATCGGTGTCGAAGGTGTGCCCGGTCTCTTCGCCGACGGCCGTGAGGAACTCCACCACGGCGTCGCTCAAGACCAGCGGGAACTGGTGGCGGCCCAGCCGCGCGACCGCCTCGGCGATCCAGGTGACCGCGTTGTGGTCATGCGTCATCGAACCGTGTCCGGGCCGGCCGCGCGCCGTCAACCGCATCCAGTGCAGGCCTTTTTCGGCGGTCTCGATGAGATAGAGCCGACGCTCGCCGCCGTCGCGGCGCGGCACCGTTATCGAGAACCCGCCGACCTCCCCCACCGCTTCGGTCACGCCGTCGAACAGGTCGGGCCGGTTGTCGACCAGCCAGTGCGCCCCGTACTTGCCGCCGCTTTCCTCGTCGGCAAGGAAGGCGAACACCAGGTCGCGCGGCGGCACGACACCGGCACGACGAAACTGGCGGGCGGTCACGATCATCATGCCGACCATGTCCTTCATGTCGACCGCGCCACGGCCCCAGACATAGCCGTCTTCGACCGCGCCGGAGAACGGGTGCACGCTCCACTCGGCCGACTCGGCTGGCACCACGTCGAGATGCCCGTGGATCAGCAGCGCGCCGCGCGAGCTATCGGCGCCCTTGAGGCGCGCGAACACATTGCCGCGACCCGGCGCGCCGGACTCCACATATTCGACCTGGTAACCGACCTCTTCCAATTGGCCGGCAACCCAATGGGCACATTCGGCCTCACCCTTGGTGGTTTCCAGATCGCCGGTATTGGTGGTGTCAAACCTGATCAGCCTGCTGACAACGTCCACCACATCGTCCGCGTCGTCGACGGGTGTTTCGGTTGTCGCCGTCACAGTCACCTTTCCTACCATTGCGAGCGCGCTGTACACGGCTCGCGTACCCACTACCGAGCCGGCTGCCACAAGCGGGCCGGGCAGGTTTGGGCGGGAGCGGACCGATCCGATAGCCTTAGCTGCCAATTAATTGGCTTGGGTCCGAGTGGCGGAATGGCAGACGCGCTAGCTTGAGGTGCTAGTGCCCTATTACTGGGCGTGGGGGTTCAAGTCCCCCCTCGGACACGGTGTGTGATGAGTCGAGTCATAGGTGACAGATGAGTCTCCTCATGGTTACGGATTCCCCGGCTATCAGCCGGGGTTTTTGATCTACCCCAGGTTTTGTTCCTAGTCGGTTGCGAGGGCCGGGGTTGGCTGGCTCGCTTGGGATGAGGTGCCGGTGAGGGCGGCCTCGTACTCGGCGGGTGGAACGTAGCCGAGGGCTTCGTGCAGGCGTTCTTGGTTGTACCAGGT
>NZ_JBATXN010000334.1:0-18959 GCF_049673265.1 Mycobacterium sp.
ATCCGGATGCTCGGGCACCTTCACGCCCCAGTCGAATGAGGTGCGCGAGATGGACAGATCGCGCAGCCCACCGGAGACGAAGCTGACCACCTCATTGCGACGTACATCGGGCGCGATGAAGTCCGGGTTGGCCTCGTAGTGGGCCAACAGCTTGTCGGCGTAGGCCGAGAGACGGAAGAAGTAGGTCTGTTCCTCGGTCCACGTCACGGGGGTACCGGTTTCGACGGCGATCCGGGTTCCGTCGACAACCTCGGTCTCGGATTCGACGAAGAACCGCTCGTCGCGCACCGAGTACCAGCCGGAATAGGCATCCAGATAGATGTCGCCGGCCGCCGACATCCGTTGCCAGATCTCCTTGGAGGCCTCGTGATGGTCGGCGTCGGTGGTGCGGATGAAGCGGTCGAAGGAGATGTTCAACTTCTCCTGCAGGCGCTGGAACACATCGGAATTGCGCTTCGCCAGCTGCGCGGTGGGAATGCCCTCTGCCGCCGCGGTCTCGACCATCTTGAGGCCGTGCTCGTCGGTGCCGGTCAAAAACCTGACGTCAAAGCCGTCCAGCCGCTTGAAGCGTGCTATCGCGTCGGTGGCGATGTATTCATACGCATGCCCGACGTGCGGCTCACCGTTGGGGTAGGTGATCGCGGTGGTGACGTAGTACGGCCTCATCGAGACTCACCTTATTGTGTGCGCGTGGGTTCCAAACGACTCGGTAAAGAAGGCCGGCCGCCGCTCCCTGAGCCGTTGAGCCCGCTGATCGACGCGCACACTCATCTCGACGCGTGCGGCGCGCGGAACGGTGACGACGTGCGCGCCATCGTCGACCGCGCCGCGGCGGTGGGCGTGGTCGCGGTGGTCACCATCGCCGACGACTTGGCCTCGGCGCGCTGGGTGACTCAGGCCGCCGAGTGGGATCCGCGGGTCTACGCCGCGGTGGCGCTGCACCCGACCCGCGCGGGCGCGCTCACCGATGCCGCCCGAGCCGAGATCGAACGGTTGGTGGCGCACCCGCGCGTGGTGGCGGTCGGCGAGACCGGGATGGATCTGTACTGGCCGGGCCGGCTGGAGGGCTGCGCGGAGCCGGCGGTGCAGCGGGAGGCCTTCGCGTGGCATATCGACCTCGCCAAGCGGACCGGTAAGCCGCTGATGATTCACAACCGCGAGGCCGATGACGAGGTGCTCGACGTGCTGCGTGCCGAGGGTGCGCCGGACACGGTGATCTTTCACTGCTTTTCCTCGGACAGTGACATGGCGCACGCCTGCGTCGACGCCGGATGGCTGGTCAGCTTGTCCGGGACGGTGAGTTTCCGAAACGCCCGTGAGCTGCGCGAGGCGGTCCCGCTGATACCCGTGACGCAGCTGCTGGTGGAGACCGACGCACCGTTTTTGACGCCTCATCCGTACCGCGGGGCGCCGAACGAGCCCTACTGCCTGCCTTACACTGTTCGGGCGCTGGCCGAGCTGATTAATCGGCCAGCCGACGAACTGGCCGAGGTCACCGCCGGCAATGCCGCCGGAGCATACGGGTTGGCCGCAAGGGGTTAACAGTCCGTTAAGGCCCCCTAAATCAGGTGGCTGCGGAGTTGCTCTATCTAGGCCGGTTCGTTACCGTCTTGTGATCGAACGTGAGGCCCCCCGGGGCCTTTTGCTATGTGACGGAACGGTTGCTGAAGTTGTGGTTGAGGTCGGGGATACACGCGCGTTGAACGTACTTACGAAACTCCATCAGGCTCCTTCACCGGCTCTGCGGCTTCTGGTCGCGGGTCTCTTGCTGGTCTTGGCATTCGCCGGTGGCTACGCGGTAGCCGACTACAAGGCGGTGACGCTGAGCGTCGATGGCACTGCCATGACCGTGACGACCATGAAGTCGCGGGTGATCGACATCATCAGGGAAAACGGATTCAACGTCAGCGACCGCGACGACCTCTATCCCGCTGCCGGCGAGCGAGTTCGCAACGCCGAGAACATTGTGTTGCGGCGCAGCCGTCCGCTGCAGATCTCGCTGGACGGCCAAAATGAGAAGCAGGTGTGGACGACGGCGTCGACGGTCGACGAGGCGCTGGCCCAGCTGGCGATGACCGATACGGCTCCGGCCGTGGCTTCCCGCGGCAGCCGTGTCCCGCTGGCCGGGATGGCGCTGCCGGTGGTCAGCGCCAAGTCGGTCGAACTCAACGACGGCGGCGCGGTGCGCAACGTGCATTTGGCCGCGGCCAGGGTCGGCGACCTGCTGGCCAGCGTCGGAGCGCCGCTGTTGCAAAGTGACCAGGTCACTCCCGGGGCGGCGGCACCGGTGATCGACGGCATGCACATCCAGGTGACCCGTAACCGCATCGAGAAGGTCACCGAGCGGGTCCCGCTGCTCCCACCGCGGAAGCGGATCGAGGACCCGGAGATGAACATGGACCGCGAGATCGTCCAGGACCCCGGCACCCCCGGCACCCAGGATGTGACGTTCGCAGTCTCCAAGGTCAACGGCGTCGAAACCGGGCGGCTGCCGGTTGCCAGCAACGTGATCACACCCGCACGTGAGGCGGTGGTGCGAGTCGGTACCAAACCAGGCACCGAGACTCCGCCGGTCGGCAACGGAGAAATCTGGGACGCGATCTCGCGCTGCGAGGCCGGCGGGAACTGGGCGATCAACACCGGAAACGGGTACTACGGCGGCGTGCAGTTCGACCAGAACACCTGGGAGCGCAACGGTGGATTGCGGTTTGCCCCCCGCGCCGACCTGGCGACAAGGGAAGAGCAGATCACCGTCGCCGAGGTGACGCGGGCTCGCCAGGGTTGGGGCGCATGGCCGGTGTGCAGCGGACGAACGGGTGCGCGCTGACCATCCGGTTGCTCGGGCGCACCGAGATCCGAAGGCTGGCCAAAGAACTCGAATTCCGGCCCCGCAAATCGTTGGGACAAAACTTCGTCCACGATGCGAACACGGTCCGCCGGGTGGTGTCGTCCTCCGGCGTCAACCGGCACGATCACGTCCTCGAGGTCGGACCCGGTCTGGGCTCGCTCACCCTCGCGCTGCTGGACCGCGGGGCCACGGTCAGCGCCGTCGAGATCGACCCGGTGCTGGCGGACAGGCTGCCGAAGACCGTTGCCGAGCATTCACACAGCGAGGTTCACCGGCTGACCGTGCTCAACCGCGACGTGTTGTCTCTTCTGCCCGCCGATCTGGCTTCCGAGCCGACAGCGGTGGTGGCCAACCTGCCCTACAACGTCGCCGTTCCGGCGCTGCTGCATCTGTTGGGAGAATTCCCGTCGCTGCGCACCCTGATGGTGATGGTGCAGGCTGAAGTCGCCGAACGACTAGCGGCCGAGCCGGGCGGCAAGGAGTACGGCGTTCCCAGCGTGAAGCTCCGCTTCTACGGGCAGGTCCGTCGGCACGGCACGGTGTCGCCGACCGTCTTCTGGCCTATTCCACGTGTCTACTCCGGGCTGGTGCGTATCGACCGGCATGCGAACCCGCCCTGGCCGACCGACACGGCCTTCCGTCAGAATGTGTTCAACCTCATCGATATCGCATTTGCCCAGCGGCGCAAGACATCTCGCAATGCGTTCGTCGAGTGGGCAGGTTCGGGCAACGAGTCGGCGAGCCGGTTGTTGGCCGCCAGTATTGACCCGGCGCGCCGCGGCGAGACGCTGACAATCGACGAATTCGTGCGGCTGTACCAGCGCTCGGGTGAACCGGGCGGCGACACTGCCCCCAGTGCTCCTGCCCTGCGACAACGGCACGCTCCCGCGAGGTAACCGCACGGGGGTAGGGGTTTGCCGGTCGCGGGCGATAAAGTCGCGTGCGATGCCGATGGACCCGAACACCGCTGCTCAGTGGGTGCCCACTGGGTCGGTTACCGTTCGGGCGCCCGGCAAAATCAACCTCTACCTCGCCGTCGGCGATCGACGCGACAACGGCTATCACGACGTGACGACGGTCTTTCACGCGGTTTCCCTGGTCGACGAGATCACCGTGCGCAACGCCGATGTGCTCTCGCTTGAGATCAGCGGCGAAGGTGCGGGTCAGCTACCCCTCGACGAGCGCAATCTGGCGTGGCAGGCCGCCGAGCTGATGGCTGACCACGTCGGCCGGGCGCCTGACGTGTCGATCGCCATCGACAAGTCGATCCCGGTCGCCGGCGGGATGGGGGGCGGCAGCGCGGACGCGGCGGCCGTGCTGGTCGCGATCAACTCGCTATGGGAGCTCGGGGTGCCGCGCCGCGATCTGCACATGCTGGCCGCAAAGCTGGGCAGCGATGTGCCATTCGCGCTGCATGGGGGCACCGCGCTGGGTACTGGACGCGGCGAGGAACTGGCGACGGTGCTGGCTCGCAACACCTTCCATTGGGTGCTGGCGTTCGCCGAGGGAGGCCTGTCCACCCCGACGGTGTTCGCTGAGCTGGACCGGCTCAGGGAAGTCGGGAACCCGCCGAGGCTCGACGAACCCGGTCCGGTGCTGGCGGCGCTGGCGGCAGGCGACCCGGAGCAGCTGGCACCGCTGCTGGGCAACGAACTGCAGGCGGCCGCGCTGAGCAAGCATCCGGCCCTGCGCCGCGTTTTACGCGCCGGCGTCGAAGCGGGCGCGCTGGCCGGGATCGTGTCGGGCTCCGGACCGACATGTACGTTCCTGTGCCGGTCGGCACCGGCTGCGGTGGATGTCGGCACTGAGCTCTCCGGGGCCGGCGTCTGTCGCACTGTGCGCGTCGCCAGCGGGCCTGTGCACGGCGCGCGAGTGGTGCCCGCACCCGTCACCGGTGTGTGACATTGGCCCGATTGCGCTGCTGAGTTTGGCAGTTACTTAAGAGGAGTTTAAGATGTTCGACGGTGACGAATATCGGTCAAGCAACGCGCCTGGTTCATCCGCCCGCCGATCATGTCGGCGGGCGATCTATGAATCGTGCGAACTCCGCTGGACGCCGTGTTCTCGCCGCGACCGCGACGTTGCGTGAGGTCACTGCTTCATCACCGTTTCGAGACGAAATTGCTCCCGAATTGTGGGCGTGCGGCTGCACCAAAGTGTGCATGACCAGGGGCAGCATTAAACGCTGGGCGTTGGCGCCGGAAGCGAGGAGGCTACCGTGAGCAGGTTTACCGAGAACATGTTCCGCAACGCTCATGAGAGCACCAAGGGCATGGTGACCGGCGAGCCGCACGAGCCGGTTCGGCACACCTGGCTTGAGGTCTATGAACGTGCCCGCCGAGTGGCCGGCGGCTTGGCGGCGGCCGGCATCGGCCACGGGGACGCAGTTGGTGTCCTGGCCGGAGCGCCGGTGGAAATCGCGCCGACGGCTCAGGGGCTGTGGATGCGCGGCGCCAGCCTGACCATGCTGCACCAGCCCACACCGCGCACCGACCTCGAGCTGTGGGCCAAGGACACCACCGTCGTCGTCGACATGATCGAGGCGAAGGCGGTGATTGTCTCCGACCCGTTCATGGCGGCCGTGCCGGTGTTGGAGGGCCGCGGCCTCAAGGTGCTGACTGTCGAGCAATTGCTGGCATCCGACCCGATCGACCCCATCGACACCGATGAGGACGACTTGGCGTTGATGCAGCTGACTTCCGGCTCCACCGGTTCGCCGAAGGCCGTGCACATCACCCACCGCAACATCTACTCCAACGCCGAGGCGATGTTCATCGGCGCCAAGATGGATCCCAGCGGCAACGACGTGATGCTCAGCTGGCTGCCGTGCTTCCACGACATGGGCATGGTCGGCTTCTTGACCGTGCCGATGTACTTCGGTGTCGAGCTGGTCAAGGTCACGCCGATGGACTTCCTGCGCGACACGCTGTTGTGGGCCAAGCTGATCGACAAGTACCGCGGCACCATGACGGCCGCGCCCAACTTCGCCTACGCGCTGTTCGCCAAGCGGCTGCGCAACCAAGCCACCCCCGGTCAGTTCGATCTGTCCACGCTGCGTTTTGCGCTCTCCGGTGCCGAGCCGGTGGACCCCGCCGACGTCGAGGATCTCATCGAGGCCGGAAAACCCTTCGGGTTGCGACCCGAGGCGGTCATGCCCGCCTACGGGATGGCCGAAACGACGCTGGCGGTGTCATTCTCCGAACTCGGCGACGGGCTGGTGGTCGACGAGGTGGATGCCGATCTGCTGGCCGCGTTGCGCCGGGCCGTGCCCGCCACCAAGGGCAACACCCGCCGGCTGGCTTCACTCGGCCCGCTGCTGCAGGGCATCGAGGCCCGCATCGTCGATGACGATGGGGCGGTGTTGCCGACGCGCGGTGTCGGCGTGATCGAGTTGCGCGGTGAACCGGTCACCCCGGGCTACACCACGATGGGTGGATTCATCCCGGCGCAGGACGACCACGGCTGGTATGACACCGGCGATCTCGGCTACCTGATGGAGAACGGCCACATCGTGGTGTGCGGTCGGGTCAAGGACGTCATCATCATGGCCGGCCGCAACATCTACCCGACCGACATCGAGCGGGCCGCGTGCCGGGTCGAGGGCGTCCGTCCGGGTTGCGCCGTGGCCGTGCGGCTTGACGCCGGGCATGCCCGCGAAACCTTCGCCGTCGCAGTCGAATCCAACGCGTACCAAGATCCCGCCGAAGTCCGTCGCATCGAGCATCAGGTCGCCCACGAAGTCGTGAGCGAGGTCGACATGCGTCCGCGCAACGTCGTCGTGCTGGGTCCCGGGACCATTCCGAAGACGCCGTCGGGCAAGCTGCGACGGGCCAACTCGGTCACCCTCGTCACCTAGGCGAGTGGCGCAAGCCCCGACCGCAGCAGATCCAGACAGCTGGCGGTGATGGCTGCCAAATCCTCACGACAGCCACCGCGCCCCCACGTTTCCACGCCGACAACCATTCCTGCCGCCAGCGTGGAGCCCGCTACTTCGGCCACCAGATCGATGTTCGGCACATCTGGGTAGCGCTGCTTGACGAAGTCGGTGATCACCGCGGCGAACGACGCCTGCACCACTCGTAGGTGGCTGGCGATCTGATCCCCGGTGATCAATTCGGCACGAGCGAGCGCGGCCTGCCGAACCAATTCGAGGTCGTGCGGGAAGCTCTCGATGCTCGCCTTCACCGCATCGAACAGCGACTCAGAGCGCGGGCGCTGCGCAAGCGCGTCGGCCAGCCACTCCACCTGTGTGTCGTAGTCCTGAAACAGCACAGCTTCTTTAGTGGGGAAGTGCCGGAAAAAGGTGCGCTCGGTAACCCCGGCTTCCTGCGCGAGCTGTTCGACGGTGACGTTTCCGAAGCCCTCACTGGCGAATCTCTTCAAGGCCGCCTGCCGCAGTGCCTCGCGCGTCTTGGTTCGGCGCAACTTGTGCAGATTCGGCCGCTCACTCATATCTGGCATCCCACCACACTTCCGAGCAGGGCAGACGTGACATCTTCCAATTGCGTCAGTACTGACATATATTAGACCGGGTTGCCTCGAGAGCAGCCGGAGAAGGAGCGTGAGTGATGACGGACTATGACGCGATCGTGGTCGGCGCCGGGCACAACGGCTTGACCGCGGCGGCGGTCCTACAGCGCGCCGGCCTGCGGACAGTGTGCTTGGAGGCCAACACTTACTCCGGTGGCATGGCGGCCACGGTGGAATTGATCGACGGATTCCATTACGAGATAGCCGGTTCCGTGCAGTTTCCCACCGCCCCGCAGATCACCAAAGAGCTCGGGCTTGATACCTTGCCCACCATCGACGCCGAGGTGCAGTCCGTTAATCTCGGCGACAACGGCGAAGAGCCGATGATCTTCTACCGCGATCCGATGCAGCTGATGACTCACCTCGCGGAAAAGCTTGGCGCCGAGGCCGTGACAGGCATGGCAGAGATGATCGGCTGGAGCCAGGGCCCGGCGAAGGCGCTCGACCGCTTCGAGGTGCGCACACCGCCCAAGACGCTTGATGAGATGTACGCCTGCGCGGCAAACGAATCCGAACGAAAAGCCATCCACGAGGTGCTATTTGGGTCAGCGATGGACGCCATCGACCGCTTCCTGCCCGACAAGGACAAGCACGCGGTACTGCGCGGAATGCTCGCCTTCCTCGCCGTCAACTCCACCTACCGCGGGCCTTATACGCCGGGCAGTGCAACGTGTTTGGCGTTCGCGCTCGCCGTCCCGAACGAGGGCACGGCAATGATGACAAAGCTTGAAGGGGGAATCGGCGCACTCTGCAAGCATCTGCACGAACTGTTCGTCTCGCATGGTGGTGAGGTCAGGTATCGCGCGAAGGTCGACAAGATCCTCACTGAGGACGGTCGGGTGACCGGCGTGCGGCTGCGCGATGGCTCGGAAATCGCTGCGCCGGTGGTTGTTTCCAACCTGTCGCCCGATTTGACGCTGATTGACCTGGTCGGCGCCGAGCATCTGCCGGCAGAGCTTGTCAGCCGACTGACCGGGCGCGACCACCGGGCGTCGTTCGTGCAGATCCATTTTGCGCTCGACGGCCTGCCGGAATTCGCCCCGCCCTACGACTTCCTCAACGAACCCGGGATGCAAGGGTCCGTCGGCATCTTCGGCTCGCCCGAGGAGCAGCAGCGTCAGTGGGAAGAGTGCAGGCGCGGCATCATTCCCGAGAATCCGTCGATGGGTATGCAGATTCCGTCCGTCCACGACCCCGCGATGGCGCCTCCGGGTAAGCACGCCGCAAGCGCGTTCGCCTATGCGTTCCCGGTCGAAACCAGCCGCGATCTGCACGGCCAGCTCAAAAACGTGATGGCAGAGAAGGTCATCGACAAGATCACCCGTTTCGCGCCCAACTTCCGCGACATCCAGATACGGCATATCACTTTCGCGCCTTACCACATGCAGACGATGTTCGCCGCGCCGTCCGGCGACTTCTGCCACGGCTTGCTGCACCCCGACCTGATGGGGCCCAACCGTCCTGGGCCCAAGGGGTTCATCGACATGCCGATCCCAGTCGACGGGCTGTACCTTGGCGGCGCGGGATGCCATGGCGGCCCGGGGATCACCTTTACGCCGGGATACAACGCCGCTCACCAGGCGCTCGAGGACCTGTCGCGATGACCTACTGCTACGGACTTACCAGGCGTGGACCCGGTTTTGGGCCGGCTCAAGGCCCAGCTCGACGAGCAACTCGGTGGCGTCGGCGGCCTGCTCGCAGATCGTCGGCACCTCGGGACGTTCGGCCGCAGTGAAGTTCTCCAGCACGAACGCCGCCGGATCTTTACGTCCCGGTGGTCGGCCGATCCCGATCCGCACCCGCTGAAAGTCCTTGGTGCCCAGCGCGACCGCAACCGAACGCAGCCCATTGTGACCGCCCTCGCCGCCGCCGATTTTCAGCCGGATCTGGCCGAACTCGATGTCCAGCTCATCGTGGATGACCACTACGTCAGCCGCGGGCACCGAATAGAACTTGGCCAGTGGACCCACCTGCCGGCCGGACTCGTTCATATAGCAGCGCGGCTTGGCGAGCACCACCGAACGTCCACCGAGTCGGCCGGTAACAATCTCTGCGCCGGAACGCTTGTGCGCCTTGAACGTTGAACCCAGTCGGGCAGCGAGCAGGTCTGCGACCATGAACCCCAGATTGTGCCGGGTCTGGGCATAGTTTGGCCCCGGGTTGCCCAAGCCGACCACCAATAACGGGCCGGCCATGAATTACTCGGACTCGGACTCGGCCTCGGGCGCCGCCTCGCCTTCGGCGGCCTCTTCGCCTTCCGCCTCCACAGCCGGCTCCTCGCCCTCCGGCACCTCGCCGGCGCCTTCGCTTTCGAGCTCCTCGGCGGTCGGCGCGTTCACCACGTTGACCACCAGCATGTCCGGGTCGTCGATCAGGGTGACGCCTGGGGGCAGCGTGATCTGCCCGGCGGTGAACTGCGTGCCCGGTTCGGCGCCCTCCACCGACACCACCAATTCCTCGGGAATCGACGAGACGTCGGCTTCGATCTCGACGGTGTTGGCCTCCTGGGTGATCAAGGTGCCGTAGGCGGCCTCGCCCTGGACGGCGATGCCGACCTCGACGACCACCTTTTCGCCGCGGCGCACCACCAGCAGATCGGCGTGCTGGATGGTGTGGCGGATCGGGTGGATCGCAAGCGCCTTCGTCAGCGCTAGCTGCTCCTTGCCGTCGATGTCGAGGGTTAGCACCGCGTTGGTGCCGGAGTGCCGCAACACCGCGGCGAAGTCGTGTCCGGGCAACTCAAGGTGCTGCGGGTCAGCGTTGTGACCGTAGAGGACGGCGGGAATCTTGCCATCGCGGCGGGCCCGCCGAGACGCGCCTTTGCCGGTTTGGGTGCGTACCGAGACGGTCAGCTGATTGACCGACGATTTCGCGGATTTAGCCATGGTGAGAGCTCCTGTGTCAGTTTTCCTGGCACGGCGAGAATCGCGACAAACCGAGCATCGGTCTGAATCGGTCCCCGTCGATAACGGTGGCGGGTCGAGTTCACCCGCAAGCCACCCTCGCCGTGACGCCCGGTCAGGTTAGCGCATCAGCACCTCAGAGCGGAAATTTGGTCTCAGTGAGCCGTTCGGAGAGTTCCCACAGTGCGGTGGCTGTAGCTGGGCGTTTGGCCAGTGGGCTGCGCCCGACCGGCCGGCTGCGACCGGCCATGCCGAAGCTCGGCCCGATGAAGCTGTTCCCCGGCACATCTTGTGAGGCGGCATACAGCGTTTGCCGGGCGCCGAAGTCGGCGTCGGAGGCCAGCAGGCGGGTACCGAGGTTCATCACCGCATCGCCGAATTTGCGACCGGTCTGCCCTTGCAGGTTGGTATGCGAGTAACCGGGGTGGGAGGCCAGCGCACGCAACGGCGAGCCAGCGGTGTTGAGGCGCCGCTGCAGCTCGCTGGTGAATAACAGGTTGGCGAGCTTGGACTGGCCGTACGCCACCCACGCCGAGTAGGGCCGCGAGGTCCAGTTCAGGTCGCGAAGGCTGATGTAGCCCATCCAGTGCATCAACGACGACACGGTCACCACCCGGTCGGTGATCTTCGGCAACAACAGGTTGGTCAGCGCGAAATGACCGAGATGGTTGGTGCCGATCTGGGTTTCGAAGCCGTCGGCGGTCACCCCGTGCGGGACGGCCATTACGCCGGCGTTGTTGATCAGGACGTCGACCGTGTCGACCCCGTCGGCGAACTGGCGCACCGAGGCCAGCTCCTGCAGGTCGAGCCGGCGCACCTCGACATCTCCGGTCATATCCCGGGCGGCGGCTTCACCCTTTCCGGTGTTACGCACGGCCAGGATGACCTGGGCGCCCACCCGGGCCAGCTCGCGAGCCGTCACCGCGCCGAGGCCGCTGTTGGCGCCCGTGATGATCACGGTGCGTCCGGCGAACGACGGCAGGTCTGCAGCGGTCCACTGTGTCATGGCAAACACATTAATGCGCCCGCGGTAACGAGCCGACAACTACTTAGCGGCGACGGTGAATCCGTGGATGATCGCCTGAATGTCGGCTGCGTCCGGGGCGGCCTGCTGCGCCAGGCTGGTGACCGAGAGCTGGACCAGGTAGCGCTGGCGAGCGGGCGCGGGGCCAGTGGCAAGGACGATCCGGTTGTAGGTGTGCATCCGTTCGCCCTTGAGGTCGTAGCTGCCCTCGATCATCGACGACGGAAAGCCGTTGAAGTTGGCGCCGGACTGGTCGAGCAGTTTGAAGTTCTCCGCGAGCCTGGCGTCGGCGTTGCCGTGCTTGACCACATCGGCCGCGTCGAATTCTCCGTTGAGCTTGAACACCAACAGCATCGCGGTGGGGATCTTGCCGTCCTTGGCGATCATCTCCGTGGTGGCCGGGATACCTGGCTTCTCGACCTTCTCCCAGCCCGGCGGCACCGGAATTGACACCGTCAAGTCGGTCAGCTTGTCAGGTGCCACCGCTTCTCCGGTTACCCCGCTGCTTTCCAGATACTGCGCGAACGGCACCGGCGCCTCAGTCGACGTGGCCGTCGTCGTTGTCTTGGTCCAAATCGACTTGTAATCGGGGCTTTTCGATCCACACCCGACCGGCAACACAGTCAAGGCCAGGGCTATCACCGCGGCTGCGCATAACCGGGACCTCACAAGATTTCGCGCACCCTGTCCATCGGACGGGCCAGCCGCGTGCCTTTCGACGTGACGACAAACGGCCTTTCGATGAGGATGGGATGTTCGGCCATGGCGTCGAGCAATTGGTGGTCGCTTGCGTCGGCCAGGTTGAGCTCGGCGTACAGCGGCTCGCGTTTGCGGACCGCGCTGCGCACATCGATTCCCGCATCGCGGATCATTTTCACCAGCTCGGCACGAGACGGTGGCGTCTTGAGATACTGCACGATCTTGGGCTCAACACCGCTGTCGCGCAGCAACTCCAGCGTATTCCGCGAGGTACTGCACTTAGGGTTGTGGTAAATGATGGCTTCACTTGCCATCTATGCGTCTCCGTCGAATAGCCCTGTGACCGAACCGTTTTCGAACACGGCGCGGATCGTGCTGGCCAGCAGCGGCGCGATCGACAAAACCGTGAGTTGTGGGAACCGCTTCTCCTCGCCGATCGGCAGGGTGTTGGTGACGATCACTTCGCGGGCACCGCATGCAGCCAGCCGCTGCGACGCCGGGTCGGACAGCACCCCGTGGGTGGCCGCGATGATCACGTCCTTGGCGCCGTCGTCGTGCAGCAGCTTGACCGCGCCGGCGATGGTGCCACCGGTGTCGATCATGTCGTCGATCAGCACGCAGGTGCGTCCGGCCACCTCGCCGACGACCCGGTTGGACACCACCTGGTTGGGCACTCGCGGGTCGCGGGTTTTGTGGATGAAGGCCAGCGGAACACCGCCCAGCGCGTCGGCCCACTTCTCGGCGATGCGCACCCGGCCGGAGTCGGGGGAGACCACCACCATGTTGCTGTCGGGATAGTTGTCCCCGATGTAGCCGGTCAGCAGGTTCTGCCCGCGCATGTGGTCGACAGGTCCGTCGAAAAAGCCCTGAATCTGGTCGGTGTGCAGATCGACGGTCACGATCCGGTCGGCGCCCGCCGTCTTGAGCAGATCGGCGACCAGTCGCGCCGAGATCGGTTCGCGGCCGCGATGCTTCTTGTCCTGCCGGGCGTAGGGGTAAAACGGCATCACCGCGGTGATCCGTTTGGCGCTGCCGCGCTTGAGTGCGTCGATCATGATCAGCTGTTCCATCAGCCAGTAGTTCACCGGCGCGGGGGCCGATTGCAGGACGAACGCATCGCAGCCACGCACTGACTCGTGGAAGCGCACGAAGATCTCGCCGTTGGCGAACTCGCGCGCGGTCTGCGCGGTGACGTGGACGTCGAGTTCTTTGGCTACCTGCTCGGCCAGTTCGGGATGCGCGCGGCCAGAGAACAGCATCAAGTTCTTGCGGTTATCGGTCCAGTCGTGGCTCACCGTGCTGCCCTCGGGGTTGGGGTCCAATTGGATGCTCCATCGTAAGCGACGGGTCTGGGATCACGGCGTCTCATCGGCATCGAGTGCTCGCTTGGCCTTTTCCGCCGCGTCGGCGGCGGCGCTGCCGGGCCGGTTGTGTTGCACCCAGTCTTCGATATTGCGTTGCTGGCCACCGGAAACCGCCAGCGCACCCGGCGGAACGTCTTCGCGCACCACCGTGCCGGCACCGGTGTAGGCGCCGTCGCCGACGGTAACCGGGGCGACAAACATGGTGTCGGAGCCGGTACGCACATGTGAGCCGACCGTGGTGCGGTGCTTGGCCGTACCGTCGTAATTGACGAAGACGCTGGAGGCGCCGATATTGCTCTGCTCGCCGATGTCGGCGTCGCCCACATACGTCAAGTGCGGCACTTTGGTGCCAGCGCCGATCGTGGAGTTCTTGGTCTCGACGAATGCGCCAAGCTTGCCGTCGGCGCCCAGCGCGGTGCCGGGCCGCAGGTAGGTGAACGGCCCGACCACCCCGCCGTCACCGATCGAGGCGCCGGTGCCGTGGGTGCGGACCACCGAAGCGTCGTCGCCGACGATGACGTCGGTCAAGGTTGTGTCCGGGCCGATGGCGCAGCGGCTGCCGATGCGGGTGCCGCCGAGCAGCTGAGTTCCGGGCTGGATGACGGTGTCGCGGCCGATCGTCACGTCAACGTCGATCCAGGTGGTGAGGGGATCGACAATGGTCACCCCGGCCAGCTGGTGGGCGGCGACGATGCGACGGTTGAGTTCAGCGGCCAGCTCGGCCAGCTGGACCCGGTTGTTGACGCCGGCCACCAGCGCGCTGTCGTCGACGTGCCGGGCCTGCACCACCTGGCCGTCCTGCCGGACGATGGAGACGACGTCGGTGAGGTACAGCTCTTGTTGGGCGTTGTCGGCTGACAGTCGGCTCAGCGCCGAGCGCAGCGGGGCGATGTCAAAGGCGTACACCCCGGCGTTGACCTCGCGAATTTCCTGCTGAGAGGGCGTCGCGTCAGCCTGCTCGACGATGCCGATCACCTCGTTGTCCTGCGTGCGCAGTGTTCGGCCGTAGCCGGTGGGGTCGGTCAGGGTCGTGGTCAGCATGGTGACCGCCGCGGTCCGCGAGTTGTGCACGGCGACCAAATCGGCCAGCGTGTCGGCGTCGAGCAGGGGGATGTCGCCGGAGGTGACGACGACGACGCCGGCAAAATCGTCGGGTAGCGCCGACAGGCCGCACAGCACCGCGTGGCCGGTGCCGAGCTGGCGGTCTTGTGTCGCCACCTCGATGGAACGCCCCAGCGTGTGGGCCAATTCACCGACGACCTGCTTGATGCTTTGGTGGTCCGGGCCCAGCACGACGACCAGGTGTTGCGGTGCCATCTTGGCGATCGAATGCAGCGAATGCGCCAGCATGCTGCGCCCGGCAAGGGGATGTAGCACCTTCGGGATGTCCGAGCGCATCCGTGTTCCGGCCCCGGCCGCCAGGATGATGACCGCCGATTCGCCTTGCGTTGCCATCCAACCTCCTCGGCATCTGGCTGGTTCCTGCCCGGGCGTGCACCTCCAGCGTGTCATTATCCGCACGTCTGCGGCAAAAAAGGCGCTTCCGCCGGTTAGGTGGCCCGATCGTGCTTGACGTGCCGCAAGGTCTCGCGGGCAAGGTAGCTCCGTCGCCAGGACTCGAACCTGAACTCTCAGAACCAAAATCTGATGTGCTGCCGATTACACCACGACGGACCGCGCACCAGCGGCGAGCAGGTCTGCTGACCGACCCCGCACACTGAGCCTTCGTCAGACTGTAGTGCAACGGATAACCTGAGAGACGTGGCAGCGCCGGAGAAAGAGGTGCGTGCGCCGCGCGCCAGGATGACCGGCAGCGAGCGGCGGCATCAACTCATCGACATCGCCCGGTCGCTGTTCGCCGAACGCGGCTACGAGGGCACCTCGATCGAGGAGATCGCGCTGCGCGCCAACGTTTCCAAACCCGTCGTCTACGAGCACTTCGGCGGCAAGGAAGGTTTGTACGCGGTCGTCGTCGACCGGGAGATGTCGGCGCTGCTGGATGGCATCACGTCGTCGCTGACCAACAACCGGTCGCGGGTGCGCGTCGAGCGGGTCGCGCTGGCATTGCTGACCTATGTCGAGGAACGCACCGACGGCTTTCGCATCATGATTCGCGATTCGCCGGCGGCCATCAGTTCGGGCACCTATTCCAGCCTGCTCAACGACGCCGTCAGCCAGGTCAGCTCGATCCTGGCCGGCGATTTCGCCCGTCGGGGCCTGGACCCCGGCCTTGCGCCGCTCTACGCCCAGGCATTAGTCGGTTCGGTGTCAATGACCGCCCAGTGGTGGCTCGA
This sequence comes from Mycobacterium sp., assembly GCF_049673265.1. Classification (GTDB taxonomy): domain Bacteria; phylum Actinomycetota; class Actinomycetes; order Mycobacteriales; family Mycobacteriaceae; genus Mycobacterium. Next base: position 15,663 of record NZ_JBATXN010000334.1, read on the forward strand.
CACTCGCGAACCCAAGAAAGAAGTCGTGGCCGCTCATCTGGTGAACCTGATGTGGAATGGCCTGACCCATCTGGAAGCCGATCCGCACCTGCAGGACGAATAAGCCGCTTTCAGCCAGGCAGCATTTGGCTTGTGCGTCAACGGCTGACCGACCTGCAGCGGGCCACCGGGGTGCCGACGAGCCGAAACTCTTCGCTCTTATCTATCTGAGCATCAACGTGCTCTTGGAACAGGACGATGATGTCGGAGCCGCCGAACTGGAAGTAACCGAACTCTTCACCTTTTGCCATGTGTCTGTCCTCGACCGAGGTGAGCACCACCGACGACACGTGGGCCATGCCCACCGGGATCACCGCGACAATGCCAATATCACCGCAGTCGGATTGCGAGGTATCGATAGTCACCACGCCGCGCGTCTGGGAGAACTCGTATCCGCTTGTGGCGCTGTCGCTAGCTTGAAGTTCGTGATCTTCGATGCCCACATGCATGAAGACTTTGCCGTTGATCCGGAAGGACTCCTTGACCAGACCTCCAACTGGCAGGTGATAGCGATGGTAAGCGTGTACCGGCAGCATGTAGTGCACGAACGTGCCGCCGGCGAAGCTATCAGCGTAGGTGCTGCCTTCGATGAGCTGCTTGATGTTGCCGTATTTCTGGTTTTTCACGGTTGTCGCCGGAATGTTGGACTCGGCGTCGATGTCGTAGGCGTGCTGATAACTGCAGTCGGCCGGCGAGGTGACGACCAGATTGCTGGTCGGCTCGGCAATCGGACGTAGCCCGCCGTTGATCTCGCGCGCGATGAACTGATTGGCGGTTAACCAGCCGCTGGGCGCGTTCGGGACGCCGTCGACCAGTGATTCATGCACCCGGTATTCGGGGGCGTTGTCGATGAACGATTGCAAGACTTCGGGACTGAACGATTCTGGGGTGTTGAGGAAGCTGGCCCAGTCGTTGGCGAATTCGGTCATCCAGTCCCGGAAGGCGGCGGCGTCCTGCGGCGCCTCGTCACCGACCTTCTGATCCACCAAGAAGTAGAAGTGGCTCATCCGGTCGCTAACCTCTTGGGCCTGTCTTTTTTCGTTCTTCCAGGCGTCTGCGTTCGATTCGTGGGGCACCCATCGGACGAAGCGCCGCAGATACTCCTCGTACTCACCGAGATCGCCGGGCCACTCCAGCGCCGCGAACAGCTCCGGGTTGAGTTCGGCTTCGGCCGATGTCCGGGCCTTCGTCAGTGACTGTTCGAGGAGATCGGCAAGACCCTTTTCGCCCTCGAGGGTCTTTCGCAGCTTTCCGATGATCGCTTCCGGGTCGCTCATGCGATTGAGGTACCCGTCCTCGGCCGGAATTACCCCCGGCGAACTCGTGAGCCCGGCGCTCCTTCATGAGCTCCCCGTAGTGGTAGTAGGTCAGCCCAAACGGACTGACGCAGTTGACGTTTTGAAGCCGCCCTCTCGGCTGTTGCCGAGCGTGGGGCAAAGGGCGCCACCGTCCGCTTGATTGCCGAGAGGGCCGGGGTCACTTCGGGTTTGGTGGTTCACCACTAAAGGGACGAAAGAGAAACTGTTGGCCGAAGTCGATGCCCGAGTGGTGCAGAAGTTCACTCAGGCGATGACGGTGCGCGAGGGGGTGACCGACGAAGCAGACACCCTTTCAGCCGTCGCCGAGCAGCTATCCGCGCTGATTGGATCCGATGCTTGCTGGCCACCACGGCCGTAACCAAAGCTAGACGCTGTGGCGGCGGTCACCGTGGGTTGGGCAGTGCCGCAACGTGAATCAATCGACGCATACAATGGCGCCATCATGACCGCACCGGGGCCGGAGTCTGTCATCACCCCGATCGCGGGGCTGGTGGAGTTGGCGTTGCGCGCGCCGACGCTGCAGCGACTCATCGACCTCGCCGCCGACCGGCCCGACGAACTGTCGCTGGTCGGGCCCGCCAGCGCCCGGCTATTCGTCGCCAGCGCGCTGGCCCAACACGGCCCGATGCTGGTGGTCACCGCGACCGGCCGGGAAGCCGATGACCTGACCGCGGAACTGCGCGGCGTCTTCGGCGACTCCGTCGCGATGTTCCCGTCCTGGGAGACGCTGCCGCACGAGCGGCTTTCGCCGGGTGTCGACACCGTCGGTGCCCGGCTGATGCTGCTGCGTCGGCTGGCCCACCCCGACGACGCCCGGCTGGGGCCGCCGTTGCGGGTGGTGGTCACGGCGGTCCGCTCGCTGCTGCAGCCGATGGCCCCGCAGCTGGGCTTGCTTGAGCCGCTCACCCTGACCGTCGGCAACGACACCGGTGCCGACGGCGGGTTCGAAGCGGTCATCACCCGTCTGGTCGAGCTGGCCTACACCCGGGTCGACATGGTAGGTCGACGGGGCGAATTCGCCATCCGCGGCGGCATCCTCGACATCTTCGCGCCGACCGCTGAGCACCCGGTGCGGGTGGAGTTCTGGGGCGACGAGGTCACCGAGATGCGGATGTTCTCGGTCGCCGACCAGCGGTCGATTCCCGAGATCAGCGTCGACACTGTGATCGCGGTGGCGTGCCGTGAGCTGCTGCTGACCGACGAGGTGCGGGCCCGGGCGGCCGAGCTGGCCGGGCAGCAGCCGCGGCCCGAGCACGGTGTCACCGGCGGCGTCGGCGACATGCTGGCCAAACTGGCCGAGGGCATCCCGGTCGACGGGATGGAGGCGTTGCTGCCGGTGCTGCGGCCCGACGACTTGTCGTTGCTGACCAATCAGCTGGCCGAGGACACGCCGGTGCTGGTCTGCGACCCGGAAAAGGTCCGTACCCGCGCGGCTGACCTGATCAAAACCGGCCGCGAGTTTCTCGAGGCGTCCTGGTCGGTGGCGGCGTTGGGCGGCGATTCGCCCATCGATATCGAGCAGCTCGGCGGCTCGGGATTCCGCGAGCTTGACGAGGTGCGGGCCGCCACCCGGCAGTCCGGCCACCCGTGGTGGACGCTGAGCCAACTTTCCGACGAGTCGGCGGTCGAGCTGGACATCCGGGCCGCGCCGTCGGCCCGCGGCCACCAGCGCGACATCGACGAGATCTTTGCGATGCTGCGCGCCCACGTATCGACCGGTGGGGTTGCTGCCGTCGTCGCGCCCGGAACGGGAACCGCGCACCGGGTGGTCGAGCAGCTGGCCGAATCCGATACGCCCGCAACGATGTTGGAACCGGGCGCAGAACCCAAGCCCGGGGTGGTCGGGGTGCTCAAAGGCCCGCTGCACGACGGCTTGATAGTCGGGGGATCACCGGGTGCCGCGCTGGTCATCATCACCGAGAACGACCTGACCGGCAAC
>NZ_JBATXN010000335.1:0-8420 GCF_049673265.1 Mycobacterium sp.
GGCTCTGCCGCCGAAGAAGTCCAGCACCGCCGAGGTGCGCGAGTTGGTCGCCGCCTGAGGATCATCACCCCAGCTCGTAGGACTCCGGCGACACGCGGAAAAAGTGTCCGGTGCTGGCATCGATGCATTTCACAGCCGACTGGTCGCTATCGCAGCCGATCGCTCCCGCAGTAACAGGTTGGTCGTAACTCATCGGCTCGGTGGCCGCCAAGGTGCCCGGACTGTAGCCCAGAACTGGCAACTGGCCGCGCATGAGTACGAAGGTGACGGTGGCATCAGCCCGCCCGGCCGGCGGCGGTCGCGAAGGGACCCAGGTCTGGTTAACGACGTCGCACTGCGCAAAATTCGTTGGGAGCGAGTGCGTGTCTTGAGGCGGGGCGTTAACCACGCTGCAGGTGATGTCTCCCGACGGCGACTGGAACTGCGCGGAAAAGGGGTTGGCGTGCGCGCGTGCTGCCGAGCCGATCGTTGCCCCCGTGATTGCCGTGCATACTCCCGCAACCCCGGCCAAAAGCGCCCACCGCGTGGGACGTTCGCCGCTTGTCGACATACGACGCTTGAACACACGTCAAGTGTAGCGGCGACAGTTTCGCTTCCAGTGCTAAATTGTCAAGCCCTGGTTAATCTGCCCGCCCTGGATGGCGTCGAGCACAAGTTCATCGATCTGGGCAATGGCATCACGATCCACGTCGCCGACGCCGGACCAGCCGACGGGCCGCCGGTGATGCTCGTACATGGTTTTCCGGAGAACTGGTGGGAGTGGCACGAGCTGATCGGCCCCCTGGCCGCCGACGGGTACCGGGTGCTGTGTCCGGATCTGCGCGGCGCCGGGTGGAGTTCCGCGCCGCGCTCGCGCTACCTGAAGAACGACATGGCCGACGACCTGGCGGCTGTATTGGACAGGTTGGCCGTCGGGCCGGTGACGCTGGTGGCCCACGACTGGGGCGGGCCGGTCGCGTTCATCATGATGCTGCGCCATCCGGCGAAGGTGACCGGGTTCTTCGGGCTCAATACCGCGGCGCCCTATGTGACGCGGGATCTGTCGATGGTGCGCAACATCTGGCGGTTCTGGTACCAGATCCCGATGTTGTTGCCGGTGATCGGACCGCGCCTGATCGGCGATTCAAAGGGCCGGTACTTCAGGATGTTGGCGTCATGGGTTGGCGGCGGTTTTAACGTGCCCGAAGACGACGTCCGGCTCTACGTCGAATGTATGCGTCAGCCCGGACACGCGGTCGCCGGCTCGCGTTGGTATCGGACCTTTCAGAACACGGAGATGGTGCGCTGGCTGCGCGGCGAATTCGACGGTGTCCCAATCGATGTCCCGGTCCGCTGGCTGAGTGGCACCCAAGATCCTGTGCTCACACCGGATCTGCTGAGCGGATATGCCGCGCACATAAGCGATTTCGAGGTCGAGCTGGTCGACGGCGTCGGTCACTGGATCGTCGAGCAGCGCCCGGATCTGGTGCTCGATCGGTTGCGAGGCTTCCTCAAAAGGTGAACCGGGCCGTCGGTCAGTCGACGCCGATGGTTACCTCGGTGGCCTTGATGAACACTGTCGCGGGTTGGCCGACCTTGAGGTCGAGGCTAAGCGCCGCATCTTTGGTGATCGACGAGGTGACGATCTGATCGCCGCCGTCGAGCCGAACTTTCACGATCGCCATCACGCTGCCGACGTCCACATCGGAGATGGTCCCGCTGAGCTGATTCCGTGTCGATAGCCGCATCGCATCAGCCTAAGCCGTTACGCCGGTCGGCGGTGATGTTCTAGTCGCGGTAGCCGAGCAGTGCCACGGAGGCATGCACGGCCGGCTCGACAATCTCGCGCACGCTGTGCCCGTCTTCGACGGCGAGCGCGGTCAGCTCATGCAGACCGCCTACCAGGATCACCGCCAGCGGCCGGGTCAACGGCGGCAGGCCGACCTTTTGGAACCCCGGGCTGGCGCTCAGGCCCATCAGCAAGCTGGTCAACAGGTGCACGCCACGACGCTGGTATGGCCGCGCCGCGGCGGCTTCCATCGACGGCAGCTCGCGGATCCAGCTCAATGTGATCGCGGGCTGGGACCCGATGTGGTCCACGTAGGCCTCCACGGCCTGACGAATCTGAATCTGCCAGTCCGCATCCGGATCGACGGCGGCGCGGATCTCATCGGCCAACCTTTCGACGTCGGCATGCAGCAACTCGAGGAAACACTGCTCCTTGCTGGGGAACTGGCCGTAGAACGTGCGCTTCGACGTGCGCGCGTGACGGACGATATCGGCGACGGTGCTGGCGTGGTAGCCACGTTCGGCGATCGAGGCCGCGAGGCCGTCGAGCAACCGGCGTCGGAATGGGTCGATAGCGACGGACTCATCGATGGACTTAGCCGACGCCGCGTCGTCAGCGACGGTTGTAGCCACGTCGCCTCCTTCCGACCCTTGCCAGCGCTTGGTACTACAGGGTACCGTACTCCAATACGCCCTTGGTACGGTGCAGTACCAGACCGATGTTGGGAGTGCACAGCGATGAGCACCATCGACACCCACGCGGCCGCCGCGCCGCCCGCCGTCAGGTTACCTCCCGCACCGCGGATGCCGAAGTTCATTCAGGGCGCCGCCTTTTCAATCTCGCGACGATGGGCTGCGCAGTTCATGACGCGTCGCTACGGCGACGCCTTCATGCTTACCGTTCCGGTGTACGGCCGCATCGTCGTGGTTGCCGATCCGCAGTTGGCCAAGCAGGTTTTCACTACCAGTCCTGAGGTGCTCGGCAACATCCAGCCCAACCTGAGCAGGCTGCTCGGGTCGGGCTCGGTGTTCGCGCTCGACGGTGATGACCACCGCCAGCGCCGCCGGCTATTGGCTCCGCCCTTTCACGGCAAGAGCATTAGGAACTACGAGACCATCATCGAAGAAGAAACGCTGCGCGAGATCGCCGACTGGCCCGAGGACAAGATGTTCGCCACGCTGCCGTCAATGATGCGGATCACGCTGAACGCGATCCTGCGCGCTGTGTTCGGGGCCGAGGGCGCCGAGCTTGACGAGCTGCGCCGGATCCTCCCGCCGTGGGTCACGTTGGGTTCCCGGCTGGCGATACTGCCCAAGCCGCCTCGGACTTTCGGCCGCTACTCCCCATGGGGCCGGCTGGCAGAGTGGCGGCGAAAATACGACGTCGTTCTCGACAGGCTGATCGCAGCAGAGCGGGCGGACCCGCACTTCGAGGATCGAAACGATGTGCTGGCGCTGATGCTGCGCAGCACGTACGAAGACGGTTCAGCCATGTCGCGCAAGGACATTGGCGATGAGCTGTTGACGCTGCTGGCCGCCGGACATGAAACCACCGCGGCTACCCTCGGCTGGGCGTTCGAGCGACTGAGTCGACATCCTGATGTGCTCGCGGCACTGGTCGCCGAGGCCGACGCGCAAGACAACGCGCTCCGTCAGGCGACGATTCTCGAGGTGCAGCGCAGCAGAACAGTGATCGATTTCGCCGGTCGCCACGTCTATGTGCCCGTCTATGAACTCGGCGACTGGGCCATTCCCCGTGGGTCTTCGATTCTTGTCAGCATTGCGCGGATGCACGCCAACCCCGAGGTTTTTCCCGAACCCGACCGCTTCGACCCGCAGCGCTTCATCGGGACCAAACCGCCCAGCTTCGCGTGGATCCCGTTCGGCGGCGGTGCCCGTCGTTGTGTCGGCGCTGTGTTCGCCAACATGGAGATGGATGTCGTGCTGCGAACGGTGTTGCGCCACTTCACGATCGAGACCACCACCGCGCCGGGGGAGAAGTACCACTCCCGAGGGGTTGCCTATACCCCCAAGCACGGTGGAAAGATCGCCGTCCACCGGCGTTAAGATCGGCGGTCATGGCTGCCAACGACGGTGGGGACAATCAGCTGGTGCAAGTGATGAATGGCGCGCTGGAATCGACTATTCCGATCGCACACAAGATGGGCGTGCAGGTCGTCGAGGCCCGGCCCGGTTTTGCCGCCACAACGGTTCCGGCCGAAGGCAACGGCAACCACTTCGGCGTGATCTACGCCGGCGTGCTGTTCACCGTGGCCGAAGTCCTCGGCGGCATCATTCCGCTGATCACGTTCGACACCGCCAAGTATTTCCCGCTGGTCAAGAACCTTGACATCCAATTCGTCGCGATGGCCAAATCCGATGTGCGCGCGGAAGCCAACCTCGACGACGAGACGATCGCGCGCATCGAGGCCGAAGCCGCCGAGCGGGGTAAGGCCGATTTCACCCTGCAGGCAGTGGTGACCGACGCTGACGGTCAGACGGTGGCCACCACCCGCGGCCTGTATCAACTACGCGCGATCAGGACCTAGCGGTCGGCGCCGCGCGTCGCGGCAGCTTCCAGTCGGGCCGGATGAAGTGGCAGGTGTACCCGCTGGGGTAGTGCTCCAAGTAGTCCTGGTGCTCGGGTTCGGCCTCCCAGAAGTCGCCGGCGGGGCTGACTTCGGTCACCACCTTGCCCGGCCACAGACCGGATGCCTCGACGTCTGCGATGGTTTCTAGCGCTATGCGCTTTTGTTCCTCGTCGAGGTAGAAGATCGCCGAGCGGTAGCTGGTGCCGACGTCGTTGCCCTGCCGGTTCTTGGTGGTCGGATCGTGGATTTGGAAAAAGAATTCGAGCAGTGTCCGGAAGTCGGTACGTGCGGGGTCGTAAGAGATCTCGATGGCTTCGGCGTGCGAGCCGTGGTTGCGATAGGTCGCGTCGGGGACATGTGGGTCGCCGGTGTAGCCGACCCTGGTCGACACCACCCCGGGCTGCTTGCGGATCAGATCCTGCATGCCCCAAAAGCAGCCGCCGGCCAGTATCGCCTTGCTGAAGTCCGTCATCTTGCCGATTATCCACGTGCTCGACAAAACCCAGTAGAACGTGTTCTAGTTTCTTGCGTGAAGCAGGTGTTCAGCCGCAACGAGCTTGCGGCCGCGTTCGAAACGTTCGAGCAGACGGTCGCGCGCGCCGCCGCGACCAAGGACTGGGACGCCTGGGTGGAGCACTACACGCCGGACGTCGACTACATCGAGCACGCGGCAGGCACGATGAAGGGCCGTGACCAGGTGCTGACCTGGATCCGCAAGACGATGTCGACCTTCCCGGGGAGCCACATGACAGCTTTTCCGTCGCTGTGGTCGGTTATCGACGAGCCGACCGGGCGCATCATCTGCGAACTGGACAACCCGATGCGCGACCCGGGTGACGGCACCATCATCAGCGCGACGAACATCTCGATCATCACCTACGCCGGCGACGGCCAATGGTGCCGGCAAGAAGACATCTACAACCCACTGCGCTTTTTGCAGGCGGGCCTCAAGTGGTGCAAGAAGGCCGAAGCGCTGGGCACCCTCGACGACGACGCTGCGCGGTGGATGCGCCAATACGGAGGCCAACAATGAGCGCACCCAAGCTGGTCATCGGAGCCAACGGATTCTTGGGCTCGCATGTCACCCGCCAACTCGTGGCGACCGGCGCCGATGTGCGCGCAATGGTGCGCGATGGCGCCAACACCCGCAGCATCGACGATCTCGACGTCACCCGATTCCATGGTGACGTCTTCGATACCGCCACGGTGCGCCGGGCGATGGACGGTTGCGACGAGGTGTACTACTGCGTGGTCGACACCCGGGCGTGGTTGCAAGATCCGGCACCGCTGTTTCGCACCAACGTCGAGGGACTGCGCAACGTCCTTGATGTCGCCGTCGAAAACCCCATCGCCGCAAAGCTGCATCGCTTCGTGTTCACCAGCACCTATGCGACGGTGGGCCGACGGCATGGTCATGTGGCAACCGAAGATGACCAGATCGACCACCGTGGGCTTACCTCCTATGTCGAGTCGAGGGTCCAGGCCGAGGACATGGTGCTGCGATATGCATCGGAAAAAAATCTGCCCGCCGTCGCGATGTGCGTCTCGACCACCTACGGCAGCGGTGACTGGGGCCGCACACCGCACGGCGCGTTCATCGCCGGCGCGGTATTCGGCAAGCTGCCTTTCCTGATGAACGGCATCCAACTCGAGGTCGTCGGTGTCGACGACGCGGCCAGGGCGATGCTGCTGGCCGCCGAGCGCGGCCGAAACGGCGAGCGCTACCTGATCTCTGAACGCATGATTCCGCTAAAAGAGGTCATCACGATTGCGGCCGACGAAGCCGGCGTGCCGCCGCCGCGGCGGTCCATCTCGGTGCCTGTGCTCTACGTTCTGGGCGCACTAGGCAGCCTGAGAGCCCGGTTGACCGGTAAAGACGCCGAACTCAGCCTGGCCTCGGTGCGGATGATGCGTGCCGAAGCCCCCGTCGATCACAGCAAGGCCGGCCGCGAACTGGGTTGGCAGCCAAGGCCAGTCGAGGAATCCATCCGAGAGGCCGCGCGATTCTGGGCTGACCTGAAGAACATCAGGCAAAACACTAAGACCGCGCCGACCGAGTGAGCCGGAATCGCGCTTAACTTAACTGCGGCAGGCCCCGCGTGTCTTATGTAACTGAAGTGATTTTTGTTACATAGTGTGACGCATGGTGTATGTGTGGCGCCCTCGCACTGAAGCACGTCCACCCTCAATCTGTTGTGGCTATCCCGTTCGCGGGCCGAGGCCGCGGTGACGACAACAGCGCCGCCCCGGCTCGCGGACTATGTTCGTGAGCAGCTCGAGGCCCCACTGGCGACGGTCGGCGGCTTTGCCCGGATGTGTGTACTGGCCGGAAAAGCGTTGTTCCGGAAGCCATTTCACTGGCGCGAGTGCATCTTCCAGAGCTGGTTCATCACTAGAGTCGCGATGCTACCCACCATCGCGGTCTCGATACCGCTGACCGTTCTCATTGTGTTCACGCTCAACACCCTGCTGGCCGCGTTTGGCGCCGCGGATATCTCCGGTGCAGGTGCGGCGCTCGGCGCCGTCACTCAGCTGGGCCCGCTGACCACCGTCTTGGTGGTGGCCGGCGCCGGGTCGACCGCGATTTGCGCCGACTTGGGTGCACGCACCATCCGCGAGGAAATCGATGCGATGGAGGTGCTCGGCATCGACCCCATCCACCGGCTGGTCGTGCCGCGGGTGGTGGCGGCGACCGTCGTCGCCACCTTGCTCAACGGGACCGTCATCACTATCGGTTTGGTCGGCGGCTTCATCTTCGGCGTCGGTCTGCAGAACGTATCGGGCGGCGCATATCTCGCGACGCTGACGTTGGTAACGGGTCTGCCCGAGGTAGTCATTGCGACGATCAAGGCGGCGATCTTCGGAACGATCGCAGGCTTGGTGGGCTGCTACCGAGGGCTGACGACAAAAGGCGGTCCCAAAGGAGTCGGCGTCGCCGTCAACGAAACGTTGGTGTTGTGCGTGCTTGCACTGTTCGCGGTCAACGTGGTGCTGACCACCATCGGCGTGCGATTCGGGACGGGCCATTGACATGGCTGATGTTTCGGCAGCTGCCGTGTTACGAGCGCGCTTTCCACGCGCGGCCGCAAACTTCAACCACTATGTCGGCGGCAGTGTCCGTGCGGTCAACAAGGCCGGGCACCTCACCAGGTTCGCCGTTATCGGCGGTTGGTCGATCGGGTGGGCGCTGCGTCACTATCGCAGGGAGACACTGCGACTCATCGCCCAGATCGGCATGGGCACCGGTGCGATGGCCGTCGTGGGCGGTACCGCCGCGATCGTCGGTTTCGTAACGCTCTCCGGCGGTTCGCTGATCGCCATCCAAGGCTTCGCATCATTGGGCAACATCGGCGTCGAGGCATTCACCGGGTTCTTCGCCGCATTGGCCAACGTACGCGTGGTCACCGCCGTGGTGACCGGCGTCGCGCTGGCGGCCACCGTAGGTGCCGGCGCGACCGCCGAGTTGGGCGCCATGCGGATCAGCGAAGAGATCGACGCACTCGAGGTGATGGGTATCAAGTCGGTCGCGTTCTTGGTGTCAACGCGGCTGATGGCCGGGCTGGCCGTAGTCGTCCCGCTTTATGCGATGGCACTTGTCATGTCGTTCGTGTCCGGCCAAGTCGTCACCACGCTGTTTTACGGACAGTCGGTAGGCACCTATGAGCATTACTTCCAGACCTTCTTGCGAACCGAGGACGTGTTTTGGTCAGGCGCCGAGGTCATCGTGATGGCGGTGATCGTGATGATCACCCACTGCTACTACGGATATAACGCCAGCGGTGGCCCGGTCGGGGTGGGGGAGGCCGTCGGCCGATCAATGCGCTTCTCGCTGGTTTCAACGGTGATCGTCGTCCTGCTGACGTCTCTTGCGCTCTACGGCGTCGATCCGAACTTCAACCTGACGGTGTAGCCCAACCATGACGAACGCCGTGACGAAGACGAAGGAACGCAAGCCCCGGACCTGGCCGGACACCCTGGCGGCAGTGGGACTGTTCCTGGCATGCGCGCTGGTACTTGCGCTGGTATACGCGCAGTTTCGCGGCGGCTTCACCGCCAAGACCC
>NZ_JBATXN010000336.1:0-3931 GCF_049673265.1 Mycobacterium sp.
CGAGCTCGCTGGTGATCTGCAAACTTCCGTGTTGAAGCTCCACCAGTCCGTAAACCAGCGACAGCCCGATTCCGGTGCCCTCCACACTGCGACCTAGCCCCGTGTCGGCCCGAAAGAACCGTTGGCCCAGCCGTTTCAGGTCGTCCTCGGCTATCCCGACTCCGGTATCGCGGACACTGATCCGGCACTGATCGCCGCCGGCTTGCACCGCGACGGTGATCGAGCCGTGCAGCGTGTATTTGATCGCGTTGGACATCAGGTTGAGCACGATGGTTTCCCACATGTCCGGATCGATGTCGGCCAGTGCCGGATGGCAGTCGAGGATAAGTTCCAACCCGGCCCGCTGGCACAGTTGAGTGAACGACGACGCGATCTGCGCCGTCAGCAGGCCGACGTCGGTGCGCACCAAATTCGTTGTGGCGCGGCCTGCCTCGATACGGGAGAACTGCAGCAGCGAGTCAACGAGGCGAAGTAGCCGCCCCGCGTTCCGCCGGGCCATCCGTAGCCGCTCGGCGAGAACCGTGGACGCATCGACATCGGCCAGGGCGTCTTCGAGCGGCCCCATCAGCAGGGTCAGCGGCGTGCGGAATTCGTGGCTGACATTGGTCAAAAACGCCGTCTTGGCGCGGTCCAGTTCGGCCAGCGCATCGGCGCGCTGCCGCTGCTGCTCATGGGAGACCACCGACGCCAGCGCCGAGGACAGCTGGTCGGCGAGCAACTGACAAAAGCCGCGGTATTGCGCATCCAGCGGGCAGCGCGGATTTGTCCCGACGACCAGAGCCCCCGCGATCGCGTTCTCTCCCATCGGCAGGACCAACGCCTGGTCCGCGCAGTCGGCGCCCAACACCTCGTCGAGACCGCGAATAACCGATGCCGCGTTATCGATGATGCGCACCTGCGCCCGCGATCGCGCTGTCGGCTGCCAATCGGTGAGCTTTCCCAGCGTGGGCGGCAGCAGCGGTAGCACCGACGGTGTGGCTCCGCGGAGGGTGATTTCGGCCGCGTCCGCGCCGCTGACGTAGGCCGCGACGAACGGCACGTCGGGCTGACCGGCACACACCGAAACCGCTGCGCTGACCGCGTCGTCGACGGTGCGGGTTTCCATCGTCGCCGAGGCCACCGCGTTGAGTAGATGCAGTCGTCGTTCGCTGATCACCCGCTCGGTGGTTTCCCAGGATGGGCAGAAAATCCCGCAGATCTGACCGTTTCCTCCGACCAGTGGGCTGTAGGTGAAGGTGAAGTAGCGTTCCCGACGTCGGCCGCCGGTCATCATCGGCAGCATCAAGTCGTGCGACCAGGTCGCCTCGCCGGTGGCGATGACGCTGGCCAGCATCGGGCTGATCGGCTCCCAGATGTCCCACCACACAAAACGGCCGCGCCGGCCCAGCGCCGCCGGGTGCTTATCACCGAGGATCTGGATGTAGGCGTCGTTGTACACCACGAACAGGTCGTCAGCGCCCAACCACAACACGATCGGGAATCGCGAGGTCAACACCACGGCGACAGCAGACCGCAGCTCGGCCGGCCAACTTACCGGCGACCCCAATGGGTGTGCGGTCCAATCGAATTCAGCGAACAGCCGGCCCATCTCGCCGCCCAGCGCGACGGCCTTGGCAAGGTCGGGTGGCAGCTCCTGCGGCTCGCGTCTCCAGTCGCTTCGGTACCCGCTCACTGCCCCTGCTCGGTATCACGGCCTTGCAGCGCATCGGACAGCGTGGGGTAGAGCTCGAGCACGCTATCCAAGTTCGTCACCTCGATCGGACGAACCACCAGCCCATTGTCGGCAACCAGCCTGACCGACGTCCCGGCTGCCAGCCCTCGTCTATGGCAGTCGAGTACGGCGTTGAGTCCGGCACTGCCGAAATAGGTGACGGACTGCAAATCGATGATGAGCAGTCGAGAAGGTTGGGTTCCGGCCTGGTGCAGCGCAGCATGCAGCTGCGCGGTGAGGCCGCCGGCCGTGCTGGAGTCCACCTCGCCCTTGGCCTGCACCACGACAGCATCCGGCCGTACCTCACAGTCGACCGTCAACAAATCCATCGCGTTACTGTCCACAGCTTTATCGAGCCTAACGGGCGACGAGACTATGCGTCGGGTTCGTCGGGAATACGCTCATGCACCGTCAACAAAAGGTGGTCGAAGGCGCTTTGCACCTCCGCCGACGGCGGTGGCAGCGTGGCGATTTCGTCGAGAAGTTGTTTGGCCAGCGCGCGCAGTTTGGTGTTGGTTTCCTGCGACCGCCAGCGCAGCACACCGAAGGCTTGTTCCGCACTGACCCGGTAAATGGCCATCAGGGCACCCTTGACCTGCTCGATCACCGCGCGAGCCTCGAACAGGTCCGGCAGCGCTTCATCGAGGACCACCTGGCGGGTTTCGTCGATGGTGGCGGTCAGGTCGACGTAATAGCCGGCGGTTCCCACCACCGCGCCAGTCTCGTCGGCCATCCGATCGGCCACCACGATCGCGTCGTGCACGTTGCCGGCGGTGTCGATGAAGCGGTGCCGGCTGGAAAACGAGCTCTTGGAAACCAGTGCCCGGTCAAGCAGGTCCTGAACATGGCTGCGGTCTTCTGGATGTTTGTGCGACAGCAGCAGTTCCGTCGTCGGCGCCACCGAGCCGGGTTCATAGCCGTGCATCAGCGCTACCTCGTCGGACCATTCCCAACGCTGGCCGACAAACCAGAACCGGAAGGCGCCCACGCTGACGGCGTCGGCGTCGGTGCTCGTTGCAAGAGTTGCTTGAGCTTCAGGGGCCTCGCGCACGTTAACGATCATTCCACCGTTTAGGAGACTGCGCGCACTGGTTAGGCCGGATGGGCAGACGTTCTGTCGTCGCCTCGCCCGCTGCGCTAGCGTGGTCAGCACGGCGACGATGCGGACCGTGCAACGGTCCGAGGAGGAGCCGGGCAATCAAGCACAGCACAGTACAACGCGGGAGCGCACGCCCGGTGCGCTGAGAGGACGGCTCGGGGCCGTCGACCGTACGAACCTGATCGGGTAATGCCGACGTAGGGAGGATAAAAAATGACCGTGACCGTCGAACCATCAGTGACCACCGGACCCATCGCCGGCAGCAGCAAGGCCTATCACGACCTGGACGCGGTGCCGGGCGCCAAGGTGCCGTTTCGGCGAGTGAATCTGTCGAACGGAGAGCACTTCGACCTCTATGACACCTCCGGCCCCTATACCGACCCCGACGCGGTGATCGATGTGACGGCCGGGCTGCCGCCGCGCCCCGGCGTGCTGCGCGACCGCGGCACCCAGCTGCAGCGGGCCCGCGCCGGTGAGATCACCGCCGAGATGGCGTTCATCGCCGCCCGCGAAGACATGCCCGCCGAGCTGGTTCGCGACGAGGTTGCCCGCGGCCGCGCGGTGATCCCGGCCAACCACAACCACCCCGAGAGCGAGCCGATGATTATCGGCAAGGCGTTCGCGGTCAAGGTCAACGCCAACATCGGCAACTCCGCGGTGACGTCGTCGATCGCCGAGGAGGTCGACAAGATGGTGTGGGCCACCCGCTGGGGGGCCGACACCATCATGGATTTGTCCACCGGCAAGGACATTCATGCCACCCGCGAGTGGATACTGCGCAACTCACCGGTGCCGGTCGGCACCGTGCCGATTTACCAGGCCCTGGAAAAGGTCAACGGCGATCCGACCGAATTGACCTGGGAGATGTACCGCGACACCGTGATCGAACAGTGCGAGCAGGGTGTGGACTACATGACCGTGCACGCCGGGGTGCTGCTGCGCTATGTGCCGCTGACCGCCAAGCGGGTCACCGGCATCGTGTCTCGCGGCGGGTCCATCATGGCGGCGTGGTGCCTGGCGCATCATCAGGAGTCGTTCCTGTACACCAACTTTGCCGAGCTCTGCGACATCTTCGCCCGCTACGACGTGACCTTCTCGCTGGGCGACGGGCTGCGGCCCGG
>NZ_JBATXN010000337.1:0-2995 GCF_049673265.1 Mycobacterium sp.
GGCTTGTCCGGCCAGGTGGACGCCATGTTCGTGGCCGGTCCGCCGCCGGACGCCGCGGTGATCTTGATCGGCGCCAACGACATCACGCGGCTCAACGGCATCGGCGCCTCCGCGCGGCGGCTGGGCGCAGCCGTACGGCGGCTGTGCGCCAGCGGCGCCGTGGTCGTCGTCGCCACCTGCCCCGATTTCGGGGTCGTCAAGGCCATCCCGCAGCCGCTGCGCTGGACGGTACGCACCCGGGGTCTGCGGCTGGCCCGCGCCCAAGCCGGCGCCGTCAGGTCGGCCGGCGGCGTGCCGGTGCCGCTGGCCTCATTGGTCAACGATCAGTTTCGGCATGCGCCCGAGCTGATGCTGTCCGACGATCAGTTTCATCCGTCGGCGGCCGGGTATGCGCTCGCGGCAAGTCAGCTGCTGCCGGCGTTGTGCCAGGCGCTCGGCGAGTGGGCCGGCGAGCCGGCCCTGGCGTCGGCGACCGGCACCGAGGCCGGTCCCGGCTACACGGTGCTCCGGCTGATCTCGCGGCTGTTGCAACGGCCGACCACCGGCGTGCCGGCACCCATCGTCGTACCTGCCCCCGGCTAAATCGCGGCGCGGCTCCTGAGGATAGATTCGAGACCACACTTACCGAGGAGCCGTCATGCCGGAAGCCGTCATCGTCTCGACCGCCCGTTCACCGATCGGCCGTGCCATGAAAGGGTCGCTGGTCAGCATGCGGCCCGACGACCTGGCGGCGCAGATGGTGCGCGCCGCACTGGACAAGGTGCCCGCGCTCAACCCGCACCAAATCGACGACCTGATGTTGGGCTGCGGCCTGCCCGGCGGTGAGCAAGGCTTCAACATGGCTCGCGTCGTCGCCGTCGAACTCGGCTACGACTTCCTGTCGGGCACCACGGTGAACCGATACTGCTCGTCGTCGCTGCAGACCATCCGGATGGCCTTCCACGCGATCAAGGCCGGTGAAGGCGACGCGTTCATCAGCGCCGGCGTGGAGACCGTCTCCCGATTCGCCAAGGGCAACTCGGACTCCTGGCCGGACACCAAGAATCCACTATTCGACGACGCCCAAGAACGCACGGCCAGCGCGGCCCAGGGCGCCGACGAATGGCACGATCCCCGCTCCGACGACGCGGTGCCCGATATTTACATCGCGATGGGTCAAACCGCCGAAAACGTCGCGATCCTCACCGGGATCAGCCGCGAAGACCAGGACCACTGGGGAGTGCGCAGCCAGAACCGGGCCGAGGAGGCGATCAAGAGCGGGTTCTTCGAGCGCGAGATCGAGCCGGTCACCCTGCCCGACGGCACCACGGTCAGCACCGACGATGGTCCGCGACCGGGAACCACCTACGAGAAGATCAGCGAGCTCAAGCCGGTGTTTCGGCCCAACGGCACGGTGACCGCGGGTAATGCCTGCCCGCTGAACGACGGCGCCGCCGCGGTGGTGATCACCAGCGACACCAAGGCCAAAGAACTCGGCCTGACGCCGCTGGCACGCGTGGTGGCCACCGGGGTGAGCGGTCTGTCGCCGGAGATCATGGGCCTGGGCCCGATCGAGGCGAGCAAGAAGGCGCTGGCGAACGCCGGCTTGTCGATCAAGGACATTGACCTGTTCGAGATCAACGAGGCCTTCGCTGTCCAGGTACTCGGCTCGGCCCGCGAATTGGGCATCGACGAGGAAAAGCTGAACGTGTCGGGCGGTGCGATCGCGCTGGGCCCCCCGTTCGGCATGACCGGCGCTCGCATTGCCACCACGCTGCTGAACAACCTGACCACTCAGGACAAGACGTTCGGCCTCGAGACCATGTGCGTCGGCGGCGGCCAGGGCATGGCGATGGTGCTCGAGCGGCTTAGCTGACTTCGCCGCGTTGACTCTGCGTCCATGGCTCAAAACTACGAGTAGGGCGTGCCGTCAACGCAGAGTCAACGCGTCCCAAGCGCACTGAACCCGACGAATGACGTCGCGCGGACGATGCTGCGACACCACCCTGACGACGGTCCAGCCGCGCGCGGCGACGACTTCTTGCCGCGCGACGTCATTTGCGTACTGGCAGGGATCGGTCCAATGCTGTCCGCCGTCGTACTCGACGGCCAACAAGATGTCCTCCCAACCCATGTCGAGGAAGTAGCGCGGAAAGCCGTCCCCGTCTGGCACGGCGATCTGCGTTCGTGGTCTTGGGAAGCCCGCGCTGATCAACAGCAGCCGCAGCCACGTTTCCTTCGGTGACTGAGCTCCGGCGTCGACTAGAGCCAGCGTTTTCTCTAATTGGCGCAGGCCACGCGTATGGCCGTGATTGCCGACCAGCTCCAAGACATCTCGCACTTTGAAGTCGGTGGCAGCGGCCAGGGCATCGAGGCCGGCGACGGCGCGGCTTATGGTTCCGCGCCTGGCGATGTCGAAGGCAGTACGTTCAGGCGTTGTCACGTAAAGGCCGTCACGACGCTGGAACTCGGTGCTCATCAACAAATCATCGCGTGTGACGACGCCCTGCGGCGCTCGCGCGTTGCGCCAAATCAGTTCGACCGGAACGTCGTCGTCGACCGCACTTACTTCCATGCATTGCAGACGCGGCGGCGCCGGCTATCACTGCCTTCCGACCCGACCAGAGCCAGGCGCCCACAGTGCGCTGCCGCAGCGACGGCTGCAGTCGCTTGTCGATGTAGACGTTCGGCATCATCGCGCGGTAGTACCTGCGCAGTTCGTACCGACTGAGCTTTTCGGCGGCCAGCGCCTCGCTGCCGATGAATGGTTGGTGACCCTGCCACATCCGGGCATGGTGGCAGCGGGTGCTGACACACCGCGTTGACTCTGCGTCTATGGCGCAAACGTGCGAGTAGCACGCGCCGTCAACGCAGAGTCAACACTTAGTCAACAAAAAGCCGGCACGTGGAGTACGTGCCGGCTTTTCGGTGAAGCAGCTAATCGTTTTGTAGGTAACTGAGCAGGCGCAGGATCTCGATGTAAAGCCAAACCAGCGTCATTGTGAGGCCGAACGCA
>NZ_JBATXN010000338.1:0-1716 GCF_049673265.1 Mycobacterium sp.
GACCCACGCCGCGAACCGGTAGAGCCAATAAGGTTTGACTACTTCGGTTGTTGGTGTGGTGGCGACCGCAGTCGGCCTGGTTGGTGTTTCAGGTGTTTCGCTCATGCTGAAATGATGCGTGGGCAACGGCTAGGGCCCGCTAGGTACAACCTATGAAAAACTTATGAGTGGCGCCGAAATTGGCCCGCTTCGGCCGAGCCGATATTGCGAGAATTGAGTTTGTTATGGCGGGGCGAGTCGAAGGCAAGGTCGCGTTCATCACCGGGGCCGCCCGCGGCCAGGGCCGGGCGCATGCGGTGCGATTGGCGCAAGAGGGTGCGGACATCATTGCCGTCGACATCTGCAAGCCGATCGAAGGATTCTTGAACCCGCCGTCCACGCCGGAGGATCTGGCCAAGACCGCGGATCTGGTGCGGGGCCACAACCGCCGCATCGTCACCGCCGAAGTCGACGTGCGGGAGTACGAGGCCCTCAAAGCCGCAGTGGACAGCGGGGTCGAGCAGCTGGGCCGGCTGGACGTCATCGTGGCCAATGCAGGTATCAGCAACGCCGGCAGCGATGAGGGCGACACGCTCGACAAAGTCAGCGAAAGAGACTGGCAGGACATGATCGATGTGAACCTGTCGGGGGTGTGGAAGACCGTAAAAGCCGGTGTGCCCCATATACTGTCGGGCGGCCGCGGGGGTTCGATCGTGCTGACGAGCTCGGTCAACGGGTTCAAGGCTTATGCCAATCTCCTTCTCGGTCATTACGTGGCCTCTAAACACGGCGTCGTTGGCCTGATGCGGGCGTTCGCAGTCGAACTGGGTCAGCACATGATTCGGGTCAACTCGGTGCACCCCACGTTCGTGAACACTCCGATGTTGCTGAACGAGGGACTGTACAGACTCGTCCGTCCCGACCTGGAGAATCCCGGCCCCGACGACTTGGCCCCGTTTTGTCAGACGTTCCACACGCTGCCGATCCCGTGGGTGGAGGCCGAGGACATCAGCAACGCAGTGCTCTTCCTCGCGTCCGACGAATCCCGCTACATCACCGGTGTCACACTGCCGATCGATGCGGGCCAATGCCTCAAGTAACACGTATGGCACGCCGGATTCCGTCGATGTGCGAGGTGAGGGAGTCGGTTGTGAGATTCTGCGGGGGTGTCCGCTAGTCAGGCGGCTGCTCCTTCGGGGGTGGTGACGTTTCTGTTCACCGATGTCGAGGGTTCGACCCGTCGGTGGGAGGCAGACGCGGAGGCGATGCGGGCGGCGCTGGCCGCGCATGACGAGGTGTTGCGCTCGGCGATCAAGTCGCATGACGGGTTCCTGTTCAAACACACCGGTGACGGGG
Source organism: Mycobacterium sp. (assembly GCF_049673265.1). GTDB lineage: Bacteria > Actinomycetota > Actinomycetes > Mycobacteriales > Mycobacteriaceae > Mycobacterium. Next base: position 1,336 of record NZ_JBATXN010000338.1, read on the forward strand.
TGTGCGCAGCATTCGCCTCGCCTCGATCAGCAGCGGATGCCGCCGTCGCTGCGCAGCGGGCGCTGGAGTTGCCGGTGCGGATGGGGTTGGCGACCGGCGAGGCAGAGTTGCGGGGTGGGGATTACTTCGGTGCGGTGCTGAATCGCGCTGCACGGGTGATGGCCGCCGGGCATGGCGGTCAGATCTTGGTGGCCGACTCGACGGCGGGTCTACTCAGCGGCGTTGATCTGGTGGATTTGGGGCCGCGGCGGTTGCGGGATCTGCCGTCACCAATCGGGGTGTGCCAGGTCCGCGCGCCCGGCCTGCGGACGGAGTTTCCGCCGTTGCGGGCGCTGGATACCAGTCCTGGGAACCTGCGAGCTGCGGTCACCAGCTACATTG
>NZ_JBATXN010000339.1:0-3440 GCF_049673265.1 Mycobacterium sp.
CGACAGGTCCGACGTGAAGACCTTGTCGGCATGCGACAGCCGTTCGCTGGCAACGGGGTCGAGCGGGGTCTCTGACACGTGCATATCCTTTCGCCGGTTGCGCACATCGTACGAGCCGGACGCCGGACGCAGCGCCGTTCAGTCCAGGCGGTAACGAATCAGCCGAGAACTGTTTGCGACGACGGCGACAGAGGACGCGTTGTGCAGTATCGCGGCCAGCACCGGCGACAAGGCGCCTCCGGCGCCGATCAGCAGGCCGGCGGCGTTGACCGCGATTGACATGCCGTAGTTCTGCCGAATGACCTCGACCGCGCGGGCGCCCAGGTCGCCCACGTCGAGCAGGCGGTTCAGATCGTCGTTGGCCAGGGCGACATCGGCGGTCTCGACGGCGACGTCGGTGCCGGCCAGGCCCATGGCGATGCCGATGTTGGCGGCCGCCAACGCCGGGGCGTCGTTGATGCCGTCGCCGACCATGCCGACGATGTAACCCTCGTCTTGCAATTGGCGAACCACTTCGAGTTTGTCCTCGGGCAGCACCTCGGCACGCCATTCGTCGATGCCCAGCTCGCCGGCCACCACCGTCGCGATGTCGGGGTGATCGCCGGTGAGCATGACAATTCGGCGGATTCCGTTGGAACGCAGCTTCTTCAGCACATCGGTTGCTTCGGCCCGGACTTCGTCGCGCAGGCTGATCAGCCCGACCAGCATGCCGTCGACCGCGAGCAGCAACGGGGTTTCGGCCTGGCGGCGCAGTGTGTCGACCCATTCCGCTGCCTTCTTGGACACCTTGACGTTTTCCGAGCGCAACAGCGACGGGCTGCCCAGCAGCAGTGTTCGCCCGTCCGCCCAGGTTCGCATGCCCAGGCCGACCAGCACCTCGCATTCCTCGTGCGGCGGAATGATGATGCGGCGTTCCTCGGTCGAGCGGATCACGGCCTCGGCCAGCGGGTGCCGGGAGTGCAGCTCCGAGCTGGCGGCATAGGCGAGCACCTGCTCCGGCTGCCAATCTTTGTGCAGTGCAATGATATTCGTCACAACCGGGCGCCCGACAGTGAGCGTGCCAGTCTTGTCGAAGACGATCGCGTCCACCCGACCCGCCTGTTCCAGATGTGACCCGCCCTTGATCAGGATGCCGCGGCGCGCGCCGTTGCCGATCGCTGCGCTGATCGCGGTCGGCGTCGCCAGGCCCACTGCGCACGGGCAGGCGATCAGCAACATCGTCATCGCGCGACGGACGTCTCCGGTGATCGCCAGGGTGATCGCGGACACGATGAACGAGATCGGAACGAAGCGACGGGAGAAGTTCTCGCCGACGGTCTGAATCGGTGCCCGATCATGTTGCGCCTCTTCAACTCTGCTGATGATCCGCCCGATGGTGGTTTCATTGCCGACGGCGCGAGCGCGAACCACCAGCCGCCCGCGCAGCACCACCGAGCCCGCGTGCACCGCCCCGCCGGCGACGATGCTGACCGGCAGCGTTTCGCCGGTGATCGCTGACTGGTCAACAACGGCCTCGCCGTCGACCACGTCGCCGTCGACCGGTATCGCCACGTGGTCGTGAATTACTACGTCGTCGCCGATCTGGATGGTGTCGATCGGAACCTGAACCTCGTTGTCGTCAACGCGAATCCACGCCGTGTCGGCGGTGCCGCGCAGCAGATCCGAGATGGCCCGTCGAGTCCGTCGCAATGTCAAATCTTGAAGGTACTCACCGATATTGAGCAGCCACAGCACGGTGAGCGCGACGACGTTCTCACGCAGCACCAGGCTGGCCACGGTCGCCGCGGTGACCAGCGCATCGGTGCCGGCGCGCCCGGACCGCAGCGAGCGCAACGCGCCGCGAAGGAACGGATAGCCCATGAACACCGTCGCGCCGGCCGCGACCAGCTGGCCGGAAGGGCCCAGCAGCGGCGGGCGGTTGAAGGCATAGCGGCGTAGCCCGAGCAAGGCGAGCGCGGTCCCGCCGATGACCATGCGCAGCACCTCGGTATTACGGACATCGGACGATCGCGGTGTGCGAGCCGGGATCAGTTCGGGGGCAACGTGTTCGGCCGAGGAGATCGCCGCCAGTACTGCGTCACGATCGCAGCGTCTCGGCGAATACCAGACGACGACCGAGCCGGTGTGGGGGTAGGCGTGTACGGTCCGCACGCCGTCCTGCTTATCGACCGCCTCTTCGACCGCGACGGCGCGTCGGGAGTTCGAACGCACCCATCCGACCTGCACCCGCATCCGCCCGGCCGCGTCCGAGACGACGCGCATGTCAGTGCTCGTGGTCGTGATCGCCGATCGCCGGAGGCTGCGCTTCCTCGCCGATGCGCTCGCGAGCTTCGGCCACGACGTCGGCCACCTTCAGCCGGGCTGACTCCGCCGCTACCTCGGCGCGACGAGTTCCGCGCAGTCCCCACTCCGTCGCGGTCACGGCAGCGTCGTGAAGTGGGGCCTTGGCCAGGGCCTTCCGCACAACCTCGTAGGCGCTCACCCCGACCAGACCGGTGACCACCGTGCCAGCCGCCTTACCCAAAAGCCCGTGCACCAACATCCCCATAACCTTCCTACGTTGTCGTGCCGCCAAATTTAACATAGAAATATTGCGATACCAACATGAATCGAGGGTCGCGACTGAGTATCAGGAGTCTCAGCAGCCTCGTTAGTCGCTGTCGACAGGACGACTCTCTTCTCTTTTCGGCGAGAGGGTCCCGGCCCCGAGCTGGTGCTGGTGTGACTACTGAGAGCCAAACACGCGAGTGACCTTCTCCATCTCGACCTTTCGCGGCAGCGCGGCCGGGTCTGGGTTGGCCACCTGGACCAGCGATCCACCGATCGACAGAACCGCCAGCAGACCCTCGATCATGTCGTCGGGCCCATCCCACGACGCGGTCGACAGCACCCGATCACCTGCCGTCAAACCCTTTGTCGCCACGGATGTTTGGCAGGCGGCCAGCACCTCGTCGACCGATCGGCCGGCCAACGCCGGGCCGGGATGGTGCTCGGCGGCAATCTGGTCACCGTGCACGCGCACCGCGGTCGCATAGTCGGTGACACCGACCGGCAGATCGGCCGCCGGGCGGCCGAACGGGTCCAGCGACAGCACCGCGACCTCGGCGGCGCCGGTTGCGTCAGCCTCGTCGAGCCGTTCGGCCGTGCACAGTGCGACATCTGCCGCCGAACCGCCGAGTACTACGTCCGCGCCGATCCACCACACCCCGAACAGCACCGCCGCCGTCTGCCAATGCGCAGGTAACAGGACCGCCACCCGGCTGGCCGGCCCGGCGCCCAACTCGTCGCGTAACAGGTTGCCGGTCTTGGCCGCCCAGTTGGCCAGTGTCACCGCGGATAGCTCGATGCGCTCACCAGTGGCGTCGTCGTAGTAGGTGATACGCGGCCCGACCGGATCGGCGCGCAGCATCGGGTCCAGCACCGCTGCACTGAGCGTGCTC
>NZ_JBATXN010000340.1:0-1649 GCF_049673265.1 Mycobacterium sp.
GGCGAGCTCATGCTGGGTGGGGCCGCCGAACACCGCGCGATGATCACCGAGGAGTATCGTGCAGCTCACGTTTGATCCCGAAGTCGAGGCCTTTCGCGCGGAGTTCGTCGCCTTCCTCGACGAGCACACGCCTGCTACCGCGGCTGAAGCGTTGGAGCGGCCAAAGTCGGTGTCGCACATGCCGGATTGGGCGCGGCGCTGGCAGCGGCTGCTGTTCGACAATGGCTGGCTGCTGCCCACTCAGCCGCCGGAGTTCGGCGGGCGCAACGCCACGGTCTTGCAGCAGTATGTCTACCTCGAGGAGCTGTGCCGGCGGCGAATCTACCACAGCTTTAACCCGCAGGGCGTCAATATCATTGCAGCGTCGCTGATTTCGTTCGGCAGTGACGAGCAGAAACAACGTTGGGCCGTTCCGATCCTGCGTGCCGAGATCACCGCGTCATTGGGGATGAGTGAGCCCAGTGCCGGTTCGGATCTGGCATCGTTGCGCACGAAAGCCGCCCGTGACGGCGACCATTTCGTGGTCAACGGCCAGAAGGTGTGGACGTCGGGTGCGCACGACGCCGACGTACTGCTGACCTTCGTGCGAACCGATCCAGATGCGCCTAAGCACAAGGGCATTAGCGTGTTGCTGATCCCCACCGATACTCCCGGAGTGGCGCGGCGGCCGTTTCCGTCCATATGCGGCCAAGATGATCTGGACTTCAACGAGGTGTTCTTCACCGACGTGAAGGTGCCCGCCGAAAACCTGGTCGGCCCGCTCAACCAAGGCTGGCGGGTAGCCAACGGTTCGTTGGGACACGAACGCACGATGATGTGGCTGGGATTCGCCGATCGGCTGGACAATGTGCTCGCCGACTTCCATCCCACCAACGCACTCGAACGTGACCAGTACGCCACCACTCTGATGGACTATCAGGCGCTGCGGCTGCTCGGGTCGGTGGCCCTGGCCCGTGCCGCCCGCGGCGAGGACGACGTGCCTGCCTTGTCCGTGCTGAAGGTGCTGGGCTCCGAAGCCGAACGAGAAGCATGCGAACATGCCCTGGCAGCAGCGGGATCCGACGGCTTAGCCCATCCCACGCTGACCGGTCCGTATGCGCCGATGAACCTCGACCACTACTTTGCCAGTTGGTTCGAGCGGTACGCCCGCAGCTTCGGGGGGACGATCGCCGGCGGCACGTCCGAGATCCAGCGCAACATCATCGCGCAGCGGGTACTCGGATTGCCTACCGGCTGAGCAGGCCGGGCGCCTCACCTACTCACCGAGCGTGCGCTCAAGGCGGAAAATCTTCCGATTTTTCGCCATAGTTACACGCTGGGCGGTACGGCCTCGCCGGACGACGGGCTAGTCGATGACGGCGGCTTCTTTGCGTTCGGTGATCGGCCGGGCCAGCTCCTGCTCGTCGCAAATCCGTTGCAGCTTCTCCAGAGTTTCATCGAGGCCCGCGCCGACCCGGCGGCCGGGGGTGAAGGTGGCCGGCAGGTGTCGCATGCCCTGGATGACGCCGATCGTTTCGTAGTGCACGGTGCCGTCCGGGTCGCACTGGTAGTCGGGCATCCGGTCGAGCACCGCGGTCAGCATGGACTTGAACACCGTGCGCGCCACGTTGGAGCCGATGCAGCGATGCACACCGAGGCCGAAGCTGAAG
>NZ_JBATXN010000341.1:0-3465 GCF_049673265.1 Mycobacterium sp.
TCCAGCCGGTGATACGGCTCATCACGAAAAGCGGTGTAAAGCTAGGAATGTCGAAGCCCATCAGGTAATAGGCCGGGCCGGTCGGGAAGTCCAGGTTGGGTTTGATCCCGGTCGCTGCGAACATCTCGATCTCCAGCACCTGGTAGATGTCCAGCCAGCGTTGGCCATCGGTGACTGCGGCGACTCTCGCCAGCGCCGCTTTCATCGTCGGTACCCGGGAGTCGCCGTTCTTGTAGACCCGATGCCCGAAGCCCATGACCTTGTCCTTACCAGACAGCTTGCGGTGCAACCATTCAGAGGCCTTGTCGGGGTGACCGATCTCGATCATGTCGTGCATGACCGCCTCGTTCGCGCCGCCGTGCAGTCGTCCTTTGAGCGCGCCGATCGCTGCGGTGACAGCGCTGTAGATGTCGGACTGCGTCGACGTCACCACCCGCGCGGCGAACGTGGACGCGTTGAAGCCGTGCTCGGCGTACAGGATCATCGACTGCTCGAACGCTTCGACCACAACCGATTCGGGGACGTCGCCGAAGCACATGTTCAGGAAGTTCTCGGCGTAACCGAGGTGGCTGTGCGGTGCGATCGGTGCCAAGCCCCGCCGTCGACGCATGTCGGCGGCCACGATGGTAGGTAGCACCGCGAACATGCGCAGCGACTTGGCGAAGTTGGCGGCCTCGGCGCTGTCGTCCTCCTCGGGATCCTCGGCGCCCAGGTAGCTGATCGCGGTGCGCACGACGTCCATGGGATGGCAGTTTTCCGGCAGCTTGGCCAACAGCGACAGCATCGAACGGTCGAGCCGGCGGCTGGCACGCTCACGCTGGCAGAACAACGCCAACTGGGCGTCGGTGGGCAATTCGCCGTGCCAGAGCAAGTACGCGACATGCTCGAAACTGCAGTGGGCGGCCAGATCCTGCACCGGGTAGCCGCGGTAGGTCAGTGAGTTGGTCTCCGGCACCACCTTGGAGATCGCGGTGGTGTCGACGACGACACCGGCCAACCCTTTGTGAACTTCTGTCCTGCTCATGGGTTTCCTCCTGCGATGTCGTCGTCAAATTGGTTGTAGTCGGCGTAGCGCAGCAGTTCGTAGAGCCTTTTGCGATGCTGCATTTGATTGAGCAAGCTGGATTGTGTTCCCGTGACATCGATTTCGCGCAGACCCGTTTCGACGACGTGCATCGCCAGCCGCAGTGTGGTGACCGGGTAGATCACCACGTTGTAACCGATATCGGTGAGTTGCGTGACGCTCAGCAGCTCCGACTTGCCGAACTCGGTCATGTTGGCCAGCAGCGGAGTGTCCACCGCGGCACGGAATCTCTCGAAATCCTCACGGCCGGACAATGCTTCGGTGAAGATCAGGTCGGCTCCGGCGTCGGCGTAAGCGCGCGCCCGCTCAATGGCACCGGGCAGGCCTTCGATGCTGGCAGCGTCGGTGCGCGCGCAGATGACGAAGTTTGGGTCCCGGCGCGCAGCGACCGCCGCCCGCAACCGTTTCACCATCTCTGCGGTCGGGACCACGTCCTTTCCGTCAAGGTGCCCACAGCGTTTGGGGTTGACCTGGTCTTCGAGATGACAGCCCGCCAGCCCGGCGTCCTCGAGCAGAGTGATGGTGCGCGCCGCGCTCATCGGCTCACCGAATCCGGTGTCGGCGTCGATCAGCGTCGGCAGATCGGTGGCCCCTGTGATCTGCGCTCCACGCGCCGTCACCTCGGTCAGTGTGGTCAGCCCGATGTCGGGCAGCCCCAAGTCGGCCGATAACACTGCGCCGGAGACATAGACGCCCTCAAATCCGATGTCCGCGATCACCTTGGCTACCAGCGGCGAGAATGCGCCCGGAAAGCGCTGCAGCCGACCGGAATTCAACCCGGCGCGAAACGCCACGCGTTTGGCAGCTGCGCTGGATGCCGCCGCCAACAATCCGGTGATCGGCCCGGTCATCGGAAGATCCCTGACGGAATGGTAGGCGCCTTGTCCAGCACCTCGGGCGCTACCCGCAGGTTCAGTGCGCTCAGCTCGCCACCCTTCAGATCCCCGACCCGCGGCACGACGTCCAGGAACCGTTGCTGCTCAACGGGATCAACGACCCCGTCGGCGAGCTCGGCGAACTTATCGACGTACTGCTCACGCTCGAAGGGTCGCGCCCCCAACGGATGCGCATCGGCGACGGCCAGCTCATCGACGATCACCTCGCCGCTCTTGAGTGTCACCTCCGCGCGCGCACCGAACGCCTTCTCCGATGGGTCGGTCGAGTGATACCGGCGGGTCCACTCCGGGTCCTCGACGGTGGAGATTTTGTGCCACAACTCGATCGTGTCTGGTCGATGCGCGCGGTCGGGGGCATACGAGAGTTCGTGATGCCAGCTGCCGTCCTGAAGCGCGACCGCGAAGATGTAGGGCAGCGAGTGATCCAGCGTCTCCCGCGACGCGTCGGGATCGAACTTTTGCGGATCCCCTGAGCCGGTGCCGATCACGAAGTGGGTGTGGTGGCTGGTGTGCAACACGATCGACGCGATCTGGTCGAGGTCTCCGATGCGCTCACGCAGCCGGCGGGCCAGGTCGATCGGCGCCTGGCTTTGGTATTCGGCGGAATGCTCCTTGGTGTAGCTGTCCAGGATGGCGCGTTTGGGTTCGCCGGGCGCGGGCAACGGCACCTGGTAGATGCGCTCCGGCCCGCCGAGCAGCCAGGCGATCACACCGTCCTCGCCTTCCCAGATCGGCGCCGGTGAACCCTCGCCCCGCATCGCTCGATCGACCGCTTCGATCGCGATCTTGCCGGCGAACGCCGGCGCGTACGCCTTCCAGCTGGAAATCAGACCCTTGCGCGATTGGCGGGTCGCCGTGGTCAGGTGCAGCGCCTGGCCGACCGCCTGGTAGATGGTCTCGGTGTCCAGCCGCAGCATGGTCCCGATGCCGGCGGCCACGGCGGGCCCCAGGTGTGCCACGTGGTCGATCTTGAACTCGTGCAAGGAGATTCCCTTGACCAGATCGATCTGGATCTCGTAGGCCGTCGCCACGCCGCGGAGCAGGTCGGCGCCGCGCGCTCCGAGTTGCTGCGCGACGGCCACCAGCGGCGGGATGTTGTCGCCGGGGTGCGAATAGTCGGCGGCCAAAAACGTGTCGTGGAAGTCCAGTTCGCGTACCGCGACCCCGTTGGCCCACGCCGCCCACTCCGCTGAGTAGCTGCCGTCGACCCCGAACACCGTCGCGCCGGGGCAGGCCCGGTGCGCGAGGGCTTGCTGACGAGCGGCGGTGACCGGTCTGCGCAGCACCGACGCGGCACTGACGGCCGCGTTGTCGATCATCCGGTTGATCACCATCGCCGCGGCCTCGGCCGGGACGGCGACCGGGTCGGCTGCGACCTCCGCGATCTTGTGAGCCAGATGCTCGGTGCGCGGGAAGTCGTCGGCGCTGCGGTGCGTCCGAACCGAATGGATCAACATAATCCGCACACTATGCAAACTCCATCGC
>NZ_JBATXN010000342.1:0-3854 GCF_049673265.1 Mycobacterium sp.
GACCCACCATACGACCAGCGACGTACGCGTTCGGCGAGACGGTCGCTGGACCCTCAGACTAGAACGTGTTACAACCAGGGGTGGCGGACGGGTAGCCATCGACGACCGGAGGGCGGCGAAATGCGCATCAGTTATACCCCTGAGCAGGAGGAGCTGCGTCGCGAACTGCGCTCGTACTTCGCCAAGCTGATCACCCCGGAGCGCCGCGAGGCGTTGAGCTCGACGTCAGGTGAGGTCGGCGAGGGCAACGTGTACCGGGAGACCGTCGCGCAGATGGGCAAGGACGGCTGGCTCACCCTCAACTGGCCCAAGGAGTACGGCGGCCAGGACCGCTCGCCGATGGACTCTCTGATCTTCACCGACGAGGCCGCGATCGCCGGTGCACCGGTGCCGTTCCTGACCATCAACAGCGTCGCGCCGACGATCATGGCCTTCGGCACCGAGGAGCAGAAGAAGCTCTACCTGCCCAAGATCGCCTCTGGTGACTTGCACTTCTCGATCGGCTACTCCGAGCCCAGCGCCGGCACCGACCTGGCCAACCTGCGGACCACCGCAGTGCGCGACGGCGACGACTATGTGGTCAACGGCCAGAAGATGTGGACCAGCCTGATCGCCTACGCCGACTACGTCTGGCTGGCGGCCCGCACCAACACCGAAGCCAAGAAGCACCGCGGCATCTCGATGCTGATCGTGCCGACCAGCGCTGAGGGCTTCTCCTGGACACCGGTGCACACCATGGCCGGCGTGGACACCAGCGCCACCTATTACCAGGACGTCCGCGTCCCGGTCGCCAACCGGGTCGGCGAGGAGAACGGCGGCTGGAAGCTGGTCACCAACCAGCTCAACCACGAGCGTGTAGCGCTGGTGTCGGCGATGCCGATCATCATGGCGCTCAACCAGGTACGGGAGTGGGCGCAAAACACCAAGGACGGCAGCGGCGCCCGGCTCATCGATTCTGAATGGGTGCAGCTCAACCTGGCCCGGGTGCACGCCAAGGTGGAGGTCCTCAAGCTGATCAACTGGGAGCTCGCGTCATCGGATGCGGCCGCGCCGTCGCCGGCGGATGCGTCGGCGGCCAAGGTGTTCGGCACCGAGCTGGCCACCGAGGCTTACCGCCTGCTGATGGAGGTGCTCGGCACCGCGGCCACCTTGCGTCAGGACTCACCGGGAGCGTTGCTGCGCGGCCGCGTCGAGCGGATGCACCGGGCCTGCTTGATCCTGACCTTCGGCGGCGGCACCAACGAAGTGCAGCGCGACATCATCGGCATGGTGGCGCTGGGCCTGCCCCGAGCCAACCGCTAACTCCCCGAAGGATTCACGAGACCATGGACTTTTCCACCACCGAAGCGGCACAGGATCTCGGCGACCTGGTCACCACGATCGTCGACGCGGTGTGCACTCCGGAGCATCACCGCCAGCTCGACGGTCTGGAACAGAGGTTTGACCGCGACCTGTGGAGCAAGCTGATCGACGCCGACATCCTGTCCACCGCCGCGCCGGAGTCGTTGGGCGGTGGCGGTTTTGGGGTGCTTGAACAGACCGCCGTACTTGTCGGTCTCGGCAGGCAACTCGCAGCTGTCCCCTACCTGGACTCCGTCGTGCTGGCCGCGGGTGCCCTGGCCCGATTCGGTCCATCGGAACTTCAGAAGGAGTGGGGCGAGCCCGCGGTGAGCGGCGCCAAGATCCTCACGGTCGCGTTGGACGGCGAGATGGGCGACGGTCCGGTGCAGGCCGCCCGCGCCGGCGACGGCTACCGCCTGTCCGGAACCCGCACCCAGGTCGGCTACGGCCCGGTGGCCGACGGCTTCTTGGTACCGGCCGAAACCGATTCTGGGACCGAAGTTTTCCTGATCGCCGCCAGCGACCCTGGGGTCTCGGTGACGGCGCTGGGCACGACCGGGCTGGGCAGCATCGGGCACCTCCGCCTCGACGGGGTCGAGGTCGATGGCGGGCGAGTGGTCGGCGGCGAGGAAGTCATCAGTTGGATCGCCACGCTGGATAGGCTGGGCCGCAGCGCCTTTCAGCTCGGCGTCCTGGATCGCGGACTGCAGCTGACCGCCGAATACGCCCGCACTCGTGAGCAGTTCGACCGCCCGATCGGCAGCTTCCAAGCGGTCGGTCAACGGCTGGCCGACGGCTACATCGACGTCAAGGGATTGCGGCTGACGCTTACCCAGGCTGCCTGGCGGCTCAGCGAGGATCTACCGGCCGACACCGAGGTCGCGACCGCAGCCTTCTGGGCGGCCGACGCCGGACACCGCGTGGCGCACACGATTGTTCACGTGCACGGCGGTGTCGGGATCGACACCGACCATCCGGTACACCGCTACTTCCTGGCCGCCAAACAAACCGAGTTCGCGCTGGGCAGCGCCACCGCCGCGCTGCTGCGCATCGGCCGCGAGCTGGCGGACACCCCCGCTTAGCCCTGTGACCGACCCCCTCCCCACCGTCGTCGACTTGCTGCGCCCGCTGGTCGATGTCGAGGATCGGGGCGTCTACTTCGAGGACTCGTTTGTCAACTGGCGCGATCATCTTCGGCACGGCGCCGCTGTGGCCGCTGCGCTGCGCGCGCGGCTCGACCCGGGCCGGCCGCCGCATGTCGGGGTGCTACTGGAGAACACGCCGTTTTTTTCCGCGGTCTTGGTCGCCGCGGGCATGTCGGGAATCATCCCGGTTGGGCTCAACCCGGTACGTCGCGGCGCCGCGCTGACCCGAGACATCGACCATGCTGATTGCCAGCTGGTGCTGGCCGACTCGAATTCTGCTGCGACGCTGGGCGATATCGACCACATTAATGTCGACACCACCGACTGGGCCGACGAGGTCGCCGCACACCATGGCGTCGACGTGCGTTTTCAAGCAGCAGCGCCCGACGATCTGTTCATGCTGATCTACACCTCGGGCACCAGCGGTGATCCCAAGGCGGTGATGTGTAGCCACGGCAAGGTGGGCATCGCCGGCGTGACGATGACCGAGCGATTCAGCCTCGGCCCTTCCGACGTGTGCTACGCGTCAATGCCGTTGTTTCATTCCAACGCGGTGCTGGTGGGCTGGGCGGTCGCGTTAGCGTGCCGCGGCTCAATGGTGTTGCGACGCAAGTTCTCTGCGTCTGGATTTTTGCCGGACATCCGCCGCTACGGCGCCACCTACGCCAACTACGTTGGCAAGCCGTTGTCCTATGTACTCGCCACGCCCGAGCGTCCAGACGATGCCGACAACCCGCTGCGTGCGGTCTATGGCAACGAGGGGGCGCCGGGCGACGTCGATCGTTTCGCGGAGAGGTTTGGCTGCGTTGTCATCGACGGTTTCGGATCGACTGAGGGCGGGGTGGCGATCGGCCGCACACCGGATACCCCGGCAGGCGCATTGGGCCCGCTGCCCGACGGCATCCAGATCGTCGACGTCGACACCGGTCAGCCGTGCCCGGTCGGCGTGGTGGGCGAACTGGTAAACGCCGGTGGCCCAGGGCGTTTCGAAGGCTACTACAACGATGCCGAGGCCGACGCGCAGCGCATGAGAGGCGGCGTCTATCACAGCGGCGACCTGGCTTACCGCGACGAAGCCGGCTATGCGTATTTCACCGGCCGGCTTGGTGACTGGCTTCGCGTAGACGGGGAAAACCTCGGCACCGCGCCCATTGAGCGGGTGCTGCTGCGACATCCGGACGTGACCGAAGTTGCGGTGTATGCGATCCCGGATCCGGCCGTCGGCGATCAGGTAATGGCCGCACTGGTGATGAAGCCCGGCGCCGAATTCGACCCGGACAAATTCCGCGCGTTCTTGGCCGAACAGACCGACCTAGGCCCTAAGCAGTGGCCGTCCTACGTTCGGGTCGGCACGACGCTGCCGCGCAC
>NZ_JBATXN010000343.1:0-3866 GCF_049673265.1 Mycobacterium sp.
CGCAACGGAGGAGCGGCGGCGCCCTGCCGGCCACGACGTTTCGGCTCCGCGTAGAGCTTCAACGCTTCCTCGAGGGTGATCTCGAAGATCTGATCTTCGGTGGCCAGCGAGCGAGAGTCGTTGCCGCGCTTCAAATACGGGCCATAACGCCCGTTTTGTGCGGTGATCTCCTCGCTGGAGTCTGGATCAACGCCGACGGCTCGGGGCAGCGAAAGAAGTTTCAGCGCGTCCTCTAGCGTGACGGTCTGTAAATCCATGCTGCGCAGCAGCGAACCGGTACGCGGCTTGGGTCCCGTGGGTTTCTTACCCTTCTTAGCCGCGACTGCGCCGGGGTCATCAGGTGGCTCCGGCAGGATCTCGGTGACATATGGCCCGTAGCGACCGTCTTTGGCGACGATCTCGTGACCGGTCTCCGGATCCACACCCAGCGTCCGACCCTCTTGGGGCGTGGCGAAAAGCTGTTCGGCCACGTCCAAAGTCAGCTCGTCGGGAGTCAGCGTGTCGTTGAGGTTGGCCCGCTGCGGTTTCAACTCGCCGTCGTCGCCGAGCACCATCCGTTCAAGGTAGGGCCCGTTCTTGCCGACTCGCACATAGATGGTGCGCCCTTCGGCATCGTCAAAGACCTTGATGGAGTTGACTTCTCGAGCATCGATACCTTCGAGGTTGACCCCGACCAGTTTCTTGAGGCCGCCCGAGCGGGCCACCGAATCGGGCACGCCATGGTCGCCGCCGAAGTAGAAGTTGTTGAGCCAGTTGGTGCGGTGCTCCTGGCCGGAGGCGATCGCATCGAGCTCGTCTTCCATCGCAGCGGTAAAGCCGTAGTCGACCAGCCGACCGAAATGCTGTTCGAGTAGACCGGTGACGGCGAACGCGACCCACGAGGGCACCAGCGCGCTGCCCTTCTTGTAGACGTAGCCGCGGTCCTGAATGGTCTTGATGATCGACGAGTACGTCGACGGCCGGCCGATGCCCAGCTCCTCGAGTGCCTTGACCAGCGATGCTTCGGTATAACGCGCCGGCGGGTTGGTGGAGTGTCCGTCCGGGGTGAGTTCGAGGGCGGCCAGCCGCTGCCCCTCGGTCAGATGTGGGAGGCGCCGCTCGGCGTCGTCGGCCTCGCCGCCGGCCAGCTCATCCACCGTTTCCACATAGGCTTTCAGGAAGCCGGCGAAGGTGATGGTGCGCCCGGTGGCCGAGAACACCACCGGCCGCTCCCCCGCGTTGCCGGCGATCCGCAGGCTCAGTGTGGTGCCGCGCGCATCGGCCATCTGCGAGGCCACCGTCCGCTGCCAGATCAGCTCGTAGAGCCGGTATTCATCGCCGTCGAGCTCGCGACGTACCGCATCCGGGGTCGCGAACGTCTCACCGGCGGGCCGGATTGCCTCGTGCGCCTCCTGGGCGTTCTTCACTTTGCGGGTGTACTGCCGCGGCGATGCCGAGACGTACTCTTCGCCGTAGAGCTGACGCGCCTGGTTGCGCGCCGCGTCGATCGCCGACGCCGACAACGTCGTCGAGTCGGTCCGCATATAAGTGATGTAGCCGTTCTCGTAGAGGCGCTGCGCGATGCTCATCGTGCGCTCGGAGGAGAACCGCAGCTTGCGCCCGGCTTCCTGCTGCAGCGTCGAGGTCATAAACGGCGCGTACGGGCGCCGGGTATAGGGCTTCTCCTCTGCCGACGCCACCGACAACTGGCCGCCCTGCAATGCCCTGGCCAGCTCGGTCGCGCTCGCCTCATCGAGGATGACGACCTCGTCGGCCTTGCGCAGCTGGCCCAGCGAGTCGAAATCGCGGCCGGTGGCGACCCGCAGGCCGTCGACGCTGGTGAGCCGTGCGGTGAAGGTGGGCGGCTGAGCCTGCGGGTCGGAGACGCTGGCGTCCAGCTGGGCGATGATGTCCCAATACGACGCGCTGCGGAACGCCATCCGGTCGCGTTCACGCTGCACGATGATGCGGGTCGCCACCGACTGGACCCGGCCCGCCGACAGCTTGGGCGCGACTTTCTTCCACAGCACCGGGCTGACCTCGTAGCCGTACAGCCGGTCCAGAATGCGACGCGTTTCCTGGGCGTCGACCAGGTCGATGTCCAGGTCGCGCGGGTTTTCGGCAGCCTCGAGGATGGCCGGCTCGGTGATCTCGTGGAAGACCATCCGCTTGACCGGGATATTCGGCTTGAGGGTTTCCAGCAGGTGCCAGGCGATGGCTTCGCCCTCGCGGTCACCGTCTGTGGCCAGGTAGAGCTCGTCGACGTCTTTGAGCAGGCCTTTCAGCTCGCTGACGGTGCTCTTCTTCTCGGGGCTGATGATGTAGAGCGGCTCGAAGTCGGCGTCGACGTTGACTCCGAGGCGGGCCCATGGCTGCGACTTGAACTTCGCCGGCACATCGGCCGCGGCGCGGGGCAGGTCGCGGATGTGGCCTCGCGAGGATTCGACGATGTAGCTCGAGCCCAGGTAGCCGGCCAGTTTGCGCGCCTTCGTCGGCGACTCGACGATGACGAGTCGCCGCGTGGTCCCACCGCGCCTATTGGCAAGGCCGTTGCCGTCGCCCTCAGCCACCTGCGTTTACGCTCACTTTCTTCTTGTCCCGAGCCTTCTGGCGGCCCCGAGGACACCTGACAATGTGGCACCCGGGATGGGCCGACGCAAACCGACCCCCCGTGCAAGGCCCGCCCAATCGCCGCTAAACCTGCGGCCAGTACGACAACGCCACTGCAGAGTCGGGCGGTTCCCCGACGCTCTCTACCAGGCGCGATAGCCTTCGTCGACCGCTAATCCGCAGCGCCGGCCGAGCGCCACGCGTCCCGATCAGGGTCGGGGCTATCCCGACCCGCATCAATGCCGATGCCAGCGGCGAATGAGTGTCCGGCGCGTGCGGGTCCAGTCCGAGCAGATACCGGTCGGCTTCCGGGCTGCCGGCCGCGAGTATCCAGGCCCGCAGTTCGCGTGGTCCGGGCAACCACACCGGGGGGACGGTCTTGACGGCGCCGCGGGTCCAGTCGCCGGCGATGGAACGCAGCCTGGCGTCGACCGCGGTTCGCACCAGCGGCGTGTTTTCGTCGGTCTGGGTGATTTCAGCCACCAAACCGGCCTCGTCGATCATCTCCGCCAGCGCTTCGGCCCGCCAGGGCTGGTCCACGACCACCGACAGCCTGGCTCCACCCCCGACCGTCACGATCTGGCCGGCGGCCGCGAGCACGCCGGTGAGGTCGCCGACCGCAGGCGGCACCGACTCCGCCGAGAAGAAGGACAGCTGGCTCACGTCACCGACAGTAAGCCGTCCGGCGACGACGAGCGCCGCGACGCGGCGTGAGAAGGAGTCGGACCATCGGACACCGCCCGGCGACGATGCGCGCCGCAACGCGGGGCACCGGAGGGCCAGCCATTGGTCGCCGGCCGTGAACCCTTGCGCGGCAGGCGACCACAACGAGAACCCCCCGACCGAACCCGGTAACTCCGGACCGCGCGGGGGGTTGTCGTTAGTGGCTGCTGCTCAGATCGAGCGGACGCCAGTGGCCTGGGGACCCTTGGGGCTTTGGCCGACTTCGAATTCGACCCTCTGGTTCTCCTCGAGGGTGCGGAAGCCGGACCCCTGGATCTCCGTGTAGTGGACAAACACGTCGGCTGAACCGTCCTCGGGGGCGATGAAGCCGAATCCCTTCTCCGCGTTGAACCACTTCACAGTTCCCTGTGGCATTTCTTGATCTTTCCTTTACTTCTCGGGTGCGGTACACCGCTTTTCGGTGCACCGGGCCCGTTCCGACCGCTATACCTTGCCGAGTCGCCGGAACTTCACCCGACCTACAACCTCGCAGGAACCGCGGCCGCAACGTCGATCCTGCGAAAGTTTTACACGAACACAGAAGCTGCGACCGC
>NZ_JBATXN010000344.1:0-1802 GCF_049673265.1 Mycobacterium sp.
ACGGCGAAGATGTCGGATGGCGAAGCGGCGATCTTGCGTTGGACTTCGATTTTCTCGGCCACGATCTGATCTTGACAGCATTCCGGGGCGGGTGGGTGCGATACGACAACGGCGCCCAGGTGAGCAATGATGGGCGCATGCGACGTCTGCTGGTGCTGTTCGGCGTCGCCGCCGCAGTGGGATTGGGCGCGCCCGCGCATGCCGACCCCGGCGTCGACGCGAGCTTCCTGGACGCGCTAACCAAAGCCGGCATCACGTTTAGCAACGGACCGAGCGCGATCAGCGCCGGCAAGACCGCGTGCGCGATGATGAGCCATGGCCAGCCGGAACTCGACGTCGTCCAGCATGTAAGCGAGCAGAATCCGGGAATCAGTACGACCAGCGCCGCGAAATTCACTGCGATCGCGGCCAGCGCATACTGCCCGCAATATCTGCAGCGCGCTAGCGAGAGCACCGAGCCGCCACCACCGAGTGGGCCGCGCGAGTAGCGACGTTGTCGCACAACCACTTACAGCATCGGCAGCATGCCGGAGCTGAAGTTGGCAGCCCATGCCAGATGGATCATGTCGACGAAGACCACGGCGAGGCCGTCCGGCGTGCGAGACTCCCCAAATGGCATTCACGGTTGTGATCAGCACTGGCCATTTCGTCGACTACGGCGACAAGGACACCTACGCCGTCAACGAAAGCGGCGTCCTCACCGTCACCATCGGCGCGAGCAATAGGGTCAACACGCAGATTTACTCTCCGATCGGCTGGCTGGAGGTAGTCGAGACCACCGCGGGCACTGAAGTACACGCAACGCGCATGGTCATCGGCCACAAGCCGCGTTCCTGATTCCTCGGCCCCAGCCTCAGGCGTCTCTCAGGTTTTTCTCAGGAGACCGGCCGCGGCTGGCCGGGCGGCCGCCTAAGTACCTGCGGCCACCGCACTGATCAGCGCTTCCCACAGCTCGGTGGTGGTCAGCGTTGGGATGTCGTAGACGGTTGTCATTCCGTCGACTACCTGTGTGGCCGAGTCGATTTCGGCTGGCGTCAACCCGAGGTAGGCCTCATGGAGTTCCATCCCGAGCATGACGTCCTGCCAAGTTGTGCCTAAGGTGCCGGGTTCCGCGTAGAAGTCGCCGTGGATGTTGTACACCTCGGTCGGGTACAGGTGGTCGGGCACGCCGTTGGGGTTGGCGCCGAGCATCACGAAACGTAAAGCGTCGGTGGGGATTTTGTCGGCGACGAGTTGCTGTTCGGCGAGGGAGGCGATGGCGCTGCTTTGTGAGTAGGTGAAAATCGTCAGCGGGTCGCTGCACACGCCCGAGGCGTTGCAGCCCATGTCGCCGGCGTTGTAGTCGGCCACGATCGCGTTGATGAGGATGTGCTCGCCCTGCGCGACGCTCGTGGCGAAGTTGTTGGTTTCCGGAGTGGTCAGCGCCAGCGTGGTCGCGGTGGTGCCGTCGTACCCGTTCGGGTCGAGGTACAGGTTTTCCGCGTCGCCGATGTAGGCGGCATCCGGTGTCGGTATGCCGGTGGCGCCCAGGATTAATGCGTCGTCTGAGCCGGACAGGAAGTTGCTGGTGTCGGCGTTAGCTGCACCGGCCAACGCCACCGCCGCGCCGCACAGCGCGGCGCCGAGAATCACTTTCTTCATAGGTGCTCCCCTTGTTCTCAAGATCACAGATGATTCGCCGAGCTGGTGTGCGGCAGCTAACTACGTTGTCGAACATGTCCCCCGACACGTGTCGATCGCCGCTATTGCACTGGCGTCCGACGAGCTGAATGATCTCAGGTTCCGTTAAGGTTGTCCTCGGA
>NZ_JBATXN010000345.1:0-4497 GCF_049673265.1 Mycobacterium sp.
ACAACATGTTGCGTCGATTCATCTCCGGCACAGCACGACCATATAAGAGATGGCGTGTTTGCACGCGGAGGAGGCGGCATATGTCGTTTCTGCGTTGCTGACTCCAAGCCCGTCCCAGGGCTCTCCAGCCGACCTGACCAGTGCGTATTCGTTCGCCCCCGAGCGGGGGAGCCACGAGTCCCTACGGGCGACACCAGCCCCAACCCGAGGCTGACCTTGCGGGCTTGGCAGACTGTGCCCATGGCTCAGATAACTATGCGCGGAAACCCGATCAACACGGTTGGCGAATTGCCTGCCGTCGGATCCCCAGCTCCTGCCTTCACGTTGACCGGGTCCGATCTGGCACCAGTCAGCAACGACCAGTTCGGCGGTAAGCCGCTGTTGCTGAACATCTTTCCATCGGTAGACACGCCGGTATGCGCCACCAGCGTGCGCACCTTCAACGAACGCGCCGCCGCAAGCGGGCTGTCGGTGTTGTGCGTGTCCAAAGATCTGCCGTTCGCGCAGGCGCGATTCTGCGGCGCAGAGGGTATCGAGAACGTGAAGACCGCCTCGGCGTTCCGTGACAGCTTCGGGCAGGACTACGGCCTCACCATTGCCGACGGTCCGTTCGAGGGGCTGCTCGCCCGGGCCGTCGTGGTGATCGGCGCCGACGGCAACGTCGCCTACTCGGAGCTGGTTCCCGAGATCGCCAACGAGCCGAATTACGATGCGGCGCTGAATGCGCTGAGCGCGGCCTAGTCGTTTCGCGGCTGACCGGCGACCAGTAGCACACCGACAGCAAAGATCAGCGCGGTCAGCCAAGGGAAATGCCCGTGCGGAGCGAAGCCTCGCGCGGCGACGAATGCCAGGCCACAGGCGGCTATCGCGGCACCGGCGAGCATGATCGGTTCGGTCCATCGATCGCGCAGCGGCGTCTTGACCATGGCGAGCGGCGCCGCGAAAACGCGTCGGCCCCAGTACAACAGCACCATCTCGACGGCTGTCACCAGGCTGAGGACAACCACCCATTCCAGCCGGGCCAGCCACCATTGGGCCGTGCCCTCGACCGGTTGGGGTAACAATCCGGCCGGGTAGCCGATGATCGCCACGGCCACAACAGGAATCATGTGCCACAGATAAAGAGCCATCACGTTGGTGTTGGCAGTCGTCAGTGCCCGCTGGGCGAAATCGGAGCGTAGCGCCCGGTTGACCGCGGGTGCGATGGCTATCACCAGTCCTGCTTGCGCGCAAGCGAACGCCAGCATCGCCGTCGAGGGCGGGTCGGAGTTCTGCAGGCTTTGCCCTGGCACACCGATCATGCTGACCGGATAGGGGCCCACCAAAATCAGCAGCGTCAGCGCAACGGCTGATCCACCCGCGAGCAGCGCGCCTCTGCGGCCGGCTAATAGCCCGTCGCGCCAACCGATTCCGAGCTGGTAGAGCGCACCCCAGCACAGCACGTAGTTCAGCGAGCGCAGGTAGGGGAGGTGGCCGGCGAGGGAGACGGCGTCGACCACAACGACTCCCGCCGCGAGCACCGCCGGCACCCAGAGGCCCCAACGCTGTTGTGCGGCAATGCCAACCGGCGTCAAGGAGACCACCACCAGATAGACGGCGAGGAACCACAGATGCATCGCCACTGCCCAACCCGCGTATTCCAGCGTGGAGCCGGCCACGTGGCGCCAGTCCAGGACAACCACAATCGCTGAGATCAGCCCGACGTAGACCGTGGTGGGTCCGAGTACCCGGGCAAGTCGATGCCGCACCCACGTCTGACGCGACGCGCCCTCGGTACTACGCCGGTGCGCCCAGGACACGGCACCGGCGTAACCGGCGGCCAGGAAGAACGTTGGCACGGCCTGGAACGGCCACGTCAGCCATTGGGTCCAGGGCTGGTCGACGAGCGGGTTCTGCCGACCGAACTGGCCGTCGTGGTATGTCACCGATCCGGCGAGCCAGTGGCCGAGCACGATGAGAACGACACCCGATACGCGGTAGAAATCCACCGCCAGATTGCGGGCCGGGCGCATGATCCAGACAGTAGCCCGCGCTGAGCCTGAGAATTCTCAGCTTTTGCGTAGCGGCACCAGCACTTTGAGCGATCCGTGCCCCGGTCCGTTCCGGTAAACTGGTGATCTCTTCGCCGAAGTCCGGCGGTGCATAGCTTGGAAGGTGTCCCCATATGGTCACGCCCTCGTTCACCAAACTGGCTGCTGCAGTCGGCGGTCTGACGTTGTCGTTGGTTGCCGGCGCAGGGATTGCGTCCGCAGATCCGGGTATCGATTCGGCAATCAACACCACCTGCAGTTACCCGCAGGTGGTAGCGGCGCTCAACGCGCAATCGCCGGCCGATGCGGCGAAGTTCAACTCGTCAGCAATGGCGCAGGGCTGGTTGCGGTCCTTCCTGTCGTCACCGCCGCCCCAGCGCGCGCAAATGGCGCAGCAGGCGCAGGGCATGCCGGGGGCCGCCAAATACATCGGGCTGATCGGCCAAATCGCCACCAGCTGCAACAACTACTGAGTTCCTGACGCGTGCATCACGCGTTACCAGACACGTATCCAGTCGACGAGCATGTCCGCGGGATAGCTGCCGGATCCGGGATCGCCGCCGCCGGAACCGGCAACCGCGAGGTTGAACACTGGAAAAGCGGTGTAGCCCGGCCCGTTGAACGGCCAGTCTGGTAGCGAGCTCGCGGGCACGTCAAAGTACGGTTGCGCGCCCTCGACGTAGTCTTTCCAGAACCGGATACCGGCCTCGTCCCACTGGGTGCGCCAGGTGTGCCAGCCACCGTCTACCGCGATGTTGTGCGTCTTCCATTCGCCACCGTTGGCTTTGGCGTGCACGGTGGTGGCCGAGGGCCAGCTGCCGTTGCCGTACCACTCCATGACGTCGATTTCGCCCTGATCCTCATTCCCCAGCCAATATGCGGGCCACGCACCGGCGGTCAGACAATTGAGCTTGATCCGGGCTTCCCAGGTGTGCCCGACGCCGCCCCGCCACAGGCTTTGAACCTTGCCGCTGAAATACGTGGCACCGTCTTTCGCGGCGCGCAGGACGAGGTTGGAATTGCCGTCCAGGAAGACGTTGTGGCGATCGTCGCGGTACTGCCCGATGTTTTCGGGGCGCTCCCAATACGTCGGATCCTTGATCGTCTCGCGGGCTTTAGCGACCGCCCACCTCGACGGATCCGGCGCCGAGCCGGCCGGCCCGTCGAACTCGTCGTGAAAGACGTAGGAACCCGTTGGTGCGTCCGGGCGGCGCGGGTAAGCCCGGGCCTCGGGGATGGGGACCGCGGCTGCCAGCACGCCGACCCCCGTCATCAACATCATCCTGCGGCGGTCCATCTGGGGCATAGGCAAAGCACCATAGCAGCCCGGCCAGCTCGGGTCAGAGATGAGCCAGCAGGCGCTCGGCGAAGACACCCGGGTGCTCTCGATGCATAAAATGCCCGCCCGGCACTTCCTCGACGACGTAATCGCCCTCGAACATCCGGGCGGCGCCCCGGTAGTCCGACGGCGCGACGACTGGATCGTTGAGCCCGGCAAAGACCACCGTCGGCACCGTGATCCGTGTCCGCAATGATTCGCTGGGTATTGGCGAGAGCTTTCGGTAGTAGCCGAACGCGGCGTTCAAGCTCGCCGCGTTCGAGAAGCTCGCGCGGACGGCATCGAACTCCTTTTGATCAGGAGTCCAGTCCGGCGACCATCGCCGATAGATCGCGGGCAGTGCCGCGAAGTCATTGCGCGCGAAGCGCTTCGGCGCACCCGGCAACTTGTATGCCGCGAAGTGGCGGACACCCCAGAGCTTCTTCGGCGACGGTTTCAACGCCGCGGGGTGTGGAATCCCGATGACGAACAGCTTCTTCACTCGATCAGGACCGAGCGCCGCCGCGCCGTAGGCGGCCGAAGCACCCCAATCGTGGCCGATGACGACGGCGTCACGGGCACCGAGTGCCTCGATCAATGCGAGCGGATCACGCGCCAAGGTCTCTTGGTCAGCGTCACGATCGGGGATCGCGGTGGGGTGGTAACCGCGCATGAACGGGCTGACCGCGCGGTATCCCTGGGCGGCGATTCGCGTGCGCAGGTCATCCCAGGTGTGTGCGGTATCCGGGAACCCGTGCAGCATGAGCACAAGAGGCCCGGTGCCCTCCTCGAGATAAGCAAAGTTCAGCCCGTTCGCATCGACGAAGTGCAGTTCATCAGCCATGGCTAAGAGACCTTAGGGGGAGGAGGCCTTCTGGTAAACGAGCCAGCGCAAATCGATCGGGGATTCGTCCCGCTCGACGTCGAACAGGTCAAGGCCGCTTGCCCAGTCGGCGAACCAGGCCGTCGGTGGCCAAGCGCCCTCGGGCAGGTGAAGTTTCTCGTACTCATAGGCGGAGTCGTCGGCAACGAGCTCAAGCGGTAGCTCGTCGGCTGCGCTCGTCATCTCCTCCCAGGTGAAGATCATCGTGTTGCACTGCTGTCCGAGTTCACGGGCGGCATCGTCGAGGACATAACCTTTGCGCGGCA
>NZ_JBATXN010000346.1:0-1644 GCF_049673265.1 Mycobacterium sp.
TCGCCCGTGGACAACGCGGCGAAAAACCTTTCGGCTGCCGGTGCGGGACCCTCCGGGCGCGGCGTGCAGGCGGGCAAGACGACTGTTGCGAGCAGAACCAAGCCTGTGGCTTGTGATGCCAATGTGGTTTTTGTGGCCATTGAGGCTGATGTTATGGAACCGTGCCGCAAGACCGGCGTAGGCGCACCGAGACCGGACCGTTACGGGCGACGATTCGCCTCGAAATCGTCGTTAGGCATCAGAACTGCGGGTAGGACCGCTCGAGCGTCGATCTCGGCGCTCGCGCAACGACGGTCGCGGATCAGTCCAGCAGAACGGTCGCGAAGGCACCGACTTCGACGAAGCCGACCCGCTCGTAGGTCGCCCGGGCCACGGTGTTGAAGTCGTTCACGTAGAGGCTGGCGATGCGCCCAGTGCCGACGATCACCGCTGCCAGCGTCGCGGTACCGCCGGTGCCCAGGCCCTTGCCGCGCCACTCCGGATGAACCCACACCCCTTGGATCTGGCTGACCGCCGGTGACTGGGAGCCGACTTCAGCCTTGAAGACCACCTCGCCGTCTTCGAAGCGGGCCCACGCGCGGCCCGCTGCGATCAGGTTGGCAACCCGGCGCCGGTAGCCGCGGCCACCGTCGCCCAGCCGCGGGTCGACACCTACCTCGCCGATGAACATGTCGATGGCGGCCACCAGGTAGGTTTCGATCTCGTCGGGCCGCACCTGGCGCACACCGGGATCGATCTCACATGTCGGCATCCGACTCAGCGACATCAGCGGCTGATGCTCACGCACATCGCGGGCGGGGCCCCACGCCGGCTCGAGCCGTTGCCACATCGGCATCACCAACTCGGACCGGCCGACCAGTGACGAGCAGCGCCGCGACGCAGTAAGCGCCGCGTCGGCGAACGCATACAGGTCGGTCAGTCGACCGCGCAGCGGAATCAGGTTCGCGCCGGCATAACACAGCGACTCCTCTGGCCCGCGGCGCGTCCACAGCTCGCCGCCGATCGAGTTGGGGTCCAGGCCGTGATCGGCCACCCGGGCGGCGACCATGCACGACCCGACCGGGTCGTCGTCGAAGACACGGCGCACCGCCGCGCCGTCGCGCACTACCGACACCCGACGCTCGCTGACCACGCGGCGGATGGGTGGAGCCGACATACCAAATCTTTCTGGGACCGACCGTTTGGCCCGAGTGGGCCGCGTTTCAGCTTACGGTCACAACCGGCGAACCGCTTGCCGTTGGGCCTGAGTCCATCTCGGCGGCCAACCGCATTGCCTCTTCGATCAGCGTCTCGACGATCTGCGCCTCGGGCACGGTCTTGATCACCTCACCGCGGACGAAGATCTGACCCTTGCCGTTACCCGAGGCGACGCCGAGGTCGGCTTCGCGCGCCTCCCCCGGCCCGTTGACCACGCAGCCCATCACGGCCACCCGCAGCGGCACATCGAGTCCGTCCAGGCCGGCGGTGACTTCGTTGGCCAGGCTGTAGACGTCGACCTGGGCCCGACCGCACGACGGACAGGACACGATCTCCAGCCCGCGCGGCCGCAGGTTCAGCGACTCGAGAATCTGAGTGCCGACCTTGACTTCCTCGACCGGCGGCGCCGACAGAGACACCCGAATGGTGTCGCCGATCCCCTGGGAC
>NZ_JBATXN010000347.1:0-4207 GCF_049673265.1 Mycobacterium sp.
GTCTTGCCGAGCCAGCCGCCGCTGGCGATTGCCCGATAGAACTCGGTCGGAAATTCGTGCGCCTGGTCTTTTTCCATCCAGTAATGGTCGTCGAATTTCGACGCCAGCTCGGCCACCGACTTGCGAATCAGCTCTTGGTCATCAGTCAGCTCGAAGTTCATCCCACCGCCGGGCACTGGTACATCTCCTTCCGGCGCGAGCAGACACAAAAGCCCCCAACACGCCGACAAATTAGGCGCTTTTGCGTCTGCTCGGCGCCAGTACGGGTTTAGTCCTTGTTGCCGGTCAGCTCTTTCGCGTTGGCGGCGAAATCGGCGAAGGACGAGCCCGCCCTAGTGTCTTTGTGGTGGCTCGACGCCCGGATCGAAACGTCGTGGCCCTCAGCGGCCTTGCGCAGCGAGCCGATTGTCGCCTGTTCCCGAGTGATGTGGCTGAACGGGTCGAAGGAGTACCAGCGCATGGCGTTCTCATGCGTCATTTTCTTGATCTCGTCGTCTGGCACGTTGTTGGCGGACAGGACGTCCCATAGTTCTTCGGGCGCGCCGGGCCACATTGAGTCGCTGTGCGGATAGTCGGCTTCCCAGCAGATGTTGTCGATGCCGATCATGTTGCGCAGCGCTACGCCCACCTTGTCGCTGATGAAGCAGGTCAGGAAGTGCTCCCGGAAAACTTCGCTGGGCAGTTTGCCGCCGAAGTTCTGGTGCGTCCACGTCGAGTGCATCTCGTAGGTCCGGTCGGCCCGCTCGAGGAAGTAAGGGATCCACCCGGTACCACCCTCTGACAGTGCGATCTTGAGATCGGGGTATTCCTTGATTGGCCGCGACCACAGCAAATCCGCCGCCGCCTGCACGATGTTCATCGGCTGCAGCGTGATCATCACGTCCATCGGCGCATCGGGGGCCGTGATCGCCAGCCGGCCCGATGACCCGATGTGCACGTTCATCACGGTGTTGGTGTCGCACAACGCTTTCCACAGCGGATTCCAGTATTCGTTGTGGAAGCTCGGATAGCCCATCGCGGCCGGATTTTCAGTGAAGGTCAGCGCGTGCACGCCCTTCTTGGCCACCCGTCGCACCTCTTTGGCGCACTCTTCGGCATCCCAGATCACCGGTATCGCCATCGGGATGAAGCGTGCCGGGTAGGCCCCGCACCACTCGTCGATGTGCCAGTCGTTGTAGGCCTGCACCAGCGCGATGGAGAACTCCGGGTCTTCGGTGGCGAACAGGCGTCCGGCGAACCCCGGGAAGGACGGGAAGCAGATCGACGCCAGGATGCCGCCGGCGTTCATGTCCTTGATTCGCTCGTCGACGTCGTAGCAACCGGGCCGGATCTCGTCGAGCCCGGTCGGCTCGATCCCGTACTCCTCTTTGGGACGACCGGCCACCGCGTTGAGCGCGACGTTGGGGATCACCGTGTCACGGAACTGCCAAGTATCCGAGCCGTCTGCGTTGTGCACCAGCCGCGGCGCGTCGTCGGCATACTTCTTCGACAGGTGGTTCTTGAACATGTCCGGTGGCTCGACGGTGTGGTCGTCGACGCTGATCAAAATCAAGTCGTCTTTGTTCACTGGCCGTTCCTCTCGTCGGGGGTCGTTCGGCGGCCCTTGCCCCAAGTTGGGCGTCAACTATGAAAATTATCTTCTCAGTTCGCGAGAATCAACATCTTGAGCTTACGCCCGGGGTTGTCGACCCGGGGGGGAGGGCGCGACTCGGGCCACGCTGCCGAGTGACGTTTCCGCAGGTCGATTACTGAACATTGACCAATCCGGGAGTTCGTGGAAACCTATTGGTCAAATATGAGAATATGATTCTCGTAACTGAGGAGGCCATATGCGTCTGTCCCCCTTGCCGGCGGACCAGTGGGACGACGCTGCCCGGGATGCGGTGGCCGGGATGCTGCCGGAAGAGCGCCGTAATCCCGGCGGCGCAGGCAACCTGCTGTCGACCCTGGTGCGCCACCCCAAACTGACCCGAGCGTTTCTGCGATTTAGCGTCTATCTGCTGTCCGGTTCCACGCTGCCGCCCCGCATCCGCGAGCTCGTCATCCTGCGCGTGGCACATCGGCGAAGCTGCGACTACGAATGGACGCACCACGTGACGCTTGGCAAGCGGGTGGGTCTGTCCGACGCCGACATCGACGCGGTGCAAACCGGCGACCCTGCCGACGAGTTCGATCGCGCGGTGCTGGCCGCCGTCGATGAGCTCGACGAGAAGACCAACCTGTCCGACCAGACATGGGCCACTCTCGGTGAGCGGCTCGACGAGCAGCAGCGAATGGATTTGATCTTCACCATCGGCGGCTACACCGCACTTGCGATGGGGTTGAACACTTTTGGCGTCGAGGTTGAGCACGAAGAAAGGTAGAACCTTGCCACATTTCACCAAGCCGGATGCCGGCAGCTGGACCAAAAACTATCCCGAACTGGGCACCGCGCCGGTCGATTACACCGACTCGATCGATCCGGCGTTCTTCGAGGCCGAGCGCGACGCGATCTTCAAGCGGACCTGGCTGAACGTCGGTCGGGTCGAGCGGCTGCCGCGCACCGGCAGCTACTTCACCAAGGAGCTGCCGTCGGCCGGACCTGGCATGTCGGTGATCATCGTCAAGACCAAGGACGGGTCCGTCAAGGCCTATCACAACGTCTGCCGCCACCGCGGAAACAAGTTGGTGTGGAACGATTTCCCGCACGAGGAGACCTCGGGCACCTGTCGGCAGTTCACCTGCAAGTACCACGCCTGGCGCTACAACCTTGACGGTGAGCTCACCTTCATCCAACAGGAGGAGGAGTTCTTTGACGTCGACAAAAGTCAGTTCGGCCTGGCGGGCGTCCGCTGCGAGGTGTGGGAAGGGTTCATCTTCATCAACTTCGACGACAACGCGGCGCCACTCACCGACTACCTCGGGCCGCTGGCCAAGAGCATCGAGGGCTACCCCTTCGGCGAGATGACCGAGACCTACTCCTACCGGGCCGAGGTCGGCAGCAACTGGAAGCTGTTCATCGACGCGTTCGTCGAGTTCTACCACGCGCCGATCCTGCACCAAGGGCAGTACACCAAGGAAGAAGCCGCCAAGATCCAAAAGTATGGGTACGAGGCGCTGCACTACGAGCTGGCCGGCCCCCACAACCTGCAGTCGACCTGGGGTGGTCAGGCACCACCCCCGGACATGTCCATGCTGAAGCCGATGGACCAGGTGTTGCGCAGCGGTTTGTTCGGCCCATGGGACAAGCCGGAGATCATCGAGAACCTGGAGCTGCCACCGGGTGTCAACGTGAAGAGGGTGCCGCAGTGGGGCATCGACTCGTGGCTGTTCTACCCGAACTTCATGCTGCTGATCTGGGAGCCGGGGTGGTTCTTGACCTATCACTACTGGCCGACCGCGGTCGACAAGCACATCTTCGAGTGCACGCTGTATTTCGTGCCGCCGCGCAACGCGCGAGAACGCCTGGCCCAGGAGTTGGCCGCCGTGACGTTCAAGGAGTACGCGCTGCAGGACGCCAACACCCTGGAAGCCACCCAGACCATGATCGGCACCCGGGCCGTCAAAGAGTTCCTGTTGTGCGATCAGGAAATACTGATCCGCCATCTGCACAAGACGACCGGTGACTATGTGAAGGAGTACCAAACCAATGGCGCTACCGTCTGAATTCGCTGATCTAGAGCCCTATCTGGAGTGGGACCTGCCCACCGAACCTGAGCGCTACGCCAAGCGGCTTGCCTCGTCGATGACCGAGATGCAGCAGTTCTACGACGTTGCGTTCCCCCGCCTGAACGACGTGATCGACTACTGTGACAAGTACCCACTGGATGATCTGCCCGAGGACGCGCAGACACTGATGCATTTGATGCAGTCGCTGGTCATGGTGTCGTTCCCGATCGAGGCGTGGAAGCAGCCGAGGGTGCCGGACAGCGGAGCGGCGTGGGTGGAAGTGATCAGGGAGCCGGTGATCTAAAAGGTGTTGACGCTCAAGGCCGCTGGGCTGCTCGACATCGATGCCGGTGAGATCGTACGGCCGGGCATCCTGCGGATCGAGGAGGACCGGATCGTCGGCGTGGGCGGCGACGCCGACGGCTCGAGCTCTGAAGTTTTGGATCTCGGCGACCAAATCCTGCTGCCCGGGCTGATGGACATGGAGGTCAACCTCCTGATGGGCGGCCGTGGCGAAAAGCCCGGGCTGTCCCAAGTTCAGGATGACCCGCCGACCCGA
>NZ_JBATXN010000348.1:0-1788 GCF_049673265.1 Mycobacterium sp.
CGGCGATCCCAGTCCGCTGATACCGGATGTCGATCCAGCCGAGATCGGAGACGGCTGCGCTCCGGGACCTGTCTGCAACAGCTTCCCGTAACGCCGCGAAAGCAGGCAGCCGTAGCGCCCCTTGAACTGCGGAGTGCGCTTCTCCTTGAACGCCAGCGGGCCTTCTTTGGCGTCATCGGACAAAAACACGTCGATGCCGAGCTTGGTGTCGATTTTGAACGCCTCGTTCTCGTGCATGCCCTCGGTTTCGTGAATCGCGCGCAGGATCGCCTGCACCGCCAGCGGCCCGTTGTTGTTGATCACTTCGGCGATCTCGAGCGCCTTGGTCAACGCCTCGCCGTCGGGAACCAGGTAGCCGATCAAGCCGATCTCCTTGGCTTCCGCGGCGGTGATGTGCCGACCGGTCAGCAGCAGATCGCAGGCCACCGTGTAAGGGATCTGCCGGACCAGCCTTACCGCGGAGCCGCCCATGGGATAGAGGCTCCATTTGGCCTCCGAGATGCCGAACTTGGCGCTTTGGCCGGCGATGCGGATGTCGGTGCCCTGCAGGATCTCGGTGCCGCCGGCGATGGCAGGGCCCTCGACCGCGGCGATCAGCGGTTTGGTCAGCCGACGACCCTTCAGTAGCGCATCGATTCGCGACGGGTCGTAGCTGCCGTCTTTGAACGAGTCGCCGGGCGGGCGGGCCGTTGCGGCCTTGAGGTCCATGCCCGCGCAGAAGTAGCCGCCGGCCCCCGTCAAGATGCAGCACCGGATGTCGGGATCGTTGTCGACGCGGTCCCACGCTTCGACCATGATCGAGAGCATCTCGGTGCTCAGGGCGTTGCGGGCTTCGGGACGATTCAGCGTCAGGATCAGGGTGTGTCCGCGCTGCTCAATGATGGCGTCGGCCTTTTTTTCCGTCTCGCTCACGGGTGATCGCCTTCCCTCGGACTTGTGTGGAAATGTAACACGTTCTAATTTGGGTCCGTGGCCCTGAATATTGCCGATCTCGCTGAGCACGCCATCGATGCCGTGCCTGACCGTGTCGCGCTGATCTGCGGCAGCGACCAGCTGACTTACGCCCAACTGGAGGAGAAGGCCAACCGCCTGGCCCACTACCTCATCGATCAGGGCGTCAAGAAGGACGACAAGGTCGGGCTCTACTGCCGAAATCGCAACGAGATCGTCATCGCGATGTTGGGCATCGTGAAGGCCGGCGCCATCCTGGTGAACGTCAACTATCGCTATGTCGAGGGCGAACTTCGCTACCTGTTCGACAACTCGGACATGGTCGCGGTGGTGCACGAGCGCCAGTACTCCGATCGGGTGGCCAACGTGCTGCCGGACACCCCCAACGTCAAGACGGTCCTCGTCGTCGAGGACGGCTCCGACAATGACTACCAGCGTTATGGCGGCGTCGAGTTTTACGCCGCGCTCGCAGAGGGCTCACCCGAGCGGGATTTCGGTGAGCGCAGCGCCGACGACATCTACCTGCTCTACACCGGCGGCACCACCGGGTTCCCCAAGGGTGTGATGTGGCGCCACGAGGACATCTACCGAGTGCTATTCGGCGGAACCGACTTCGCCACAGGTGAATTCGTCAAAGACGAGCACGACCTCGCCAAGGCGGCTGCCGCCAATCCGCCGATGATCCGTTATCCGATCCCGCCGATGATCCACGGCGCAACGCAGTCGGCCACCTGGATGTCGATCTTCTCCGGCCAAACCACCGTGCTGGCACCGGAATTCAACGCCGATCAGGTGTGGCGCACGATTCACGACCACAAGGTGAACCTGTTGTTCTTC
>NZ_JBATXN010000349.1:0-9207 GCF_049673265.1 Mycobacterium sp.
ATCGGCGGATTTCTCAACGAGTTTTCACTCCTGAGCCTCGGGACAGTCGTCTTTATGAGCTCTACGCCCTTTAGCCAGGACCTGAACAGGTTCGCCATCGAGTTCTGACCGTGATCGTGGAGTGCCGTCGGCCGGTCTTCGATCGCATCGTCGCGGCCGGCAGTCGGGTCGGCTGGCGGCAATGACCGCCCTCGACCGGCGGAAGGGAAACGTATGGAACGGCTCAGCGGGCTGGATGCCAGCTTCTTGTATTTGGAAACGCCCTCGCAGCCGTTGCACGTCTGCGCAATCTTGGAGGTGGACGCCGCGACCGTGCCCGGCGGGTACAGCTTCGCCCGGCTGCGCGAAGAGCTGGGCGTGCGGATCAAGTCGATCCCGGAGTTTCGGCAGAGGTTGGCCGACAGCCGGCTGAATCTGGACCATCCGGTGTGGGTGGAGGACCACAGTTTCGATCTGGACCGGCATCTGCACCGCATCGGGCTGCCGGCGCCCGGCGGGCGCGTCGAGCTGTCGGAGACCTGCGGGCGCATCGCTTCCCTGCCCCTTGATCGCGGCCAACCCCTGTGGGAGATGTGGGTGATCGAGGGGATCGCTGGCACCGACGCCCGAGCGGGTGGGCGGCTAGCGGTGATGACCAAGGTGCATCACGCCAGCGTGGACGGGGTGGGCGGCGCGAACCTGCTGTCGCAGCTGTGCGGCACCGAACCGGACACGCCGGCGCCGGAGGCGGTGGACGGGCCGGGAGACACCAACTCGGTGGGAATGGCGGTGCGGGGCCTGGCGAAGTTCGTTGCCCGGCCATTGCGGCTGGCCACTGTGGTGCCGATGACGGCGTCAACGATCGTCGACACCGTGCGCCGGGGGCGCAGCGGGCGGGCCATGGCGGCGCCGTTCCGGGCGCCGCGTACCCCGTTCAACGACTCCATTACTCGCCGGCGCAACATCGCCTACGCCCGCCTGGAGTTCGACGACATCAAGACGATCAAGAACAGGTTTAATGTCACGGTCAACGATGTGGTGATGGCACTGTGCGCCGGGGTGCTGCGCAAGTTCTTGCTCGATCGCGGTCAGCTGCCCGACACCTCGCTGGTGGCCACGGTGCCGGTGTCGGTGCATCAAAAGTGCGACCGGCCAGGGCGCAACCAGTTGACGGCGTTGTTCTCCCGTCTGCAGACTCAGATCGCCGACCCGGCCGACCGGCTGCGCGCTATCGCGCACGCCAATGGGGTGGCCAAGGAGCACAGCGCGGCGATCGGGGCGACGCTGTTGCTGGACTGGGCGCAGTTTGCAGGGCGGGCGCTGTTGGCTCCGGCGGTGGGACTCTTCGCCAGTACGGTGCTGACCCGCCGACCGGTGCACAACCTGGTGATCTCCAACGTGCCGGGACCGCAGGTGCCGTTGTACTTCCTGGGTTGCCAGGTCAAGGCGATGTATCCCCTTGGACCGATCTTCTACGGCACCGGCCTCAACATCACGGTGATGTCGCTGACCGGCAAGCTTGATGTCGGGATCAACTCATGCCGGGAACTGGTGCCCGACGTATGGGACCTCGCCGACGACTTCGAGGTCGCCCTGCAGGAATTGCTCACCGCCGCCGCGTGATCCGCCCGAGTACCAGCTCGATGGAATTAGATGGCCACGCTTGACGCCGTCAAGACGTAAGAACGAAGCCGCAGGTAGCGAACGGCAACGAATCGGAACGAAAACGGAACGAACGGGCACTTCAGATGCCAAAAGCCCTGGTAGAGCAGCGGGTTCGATTCCCGGCAGCTCCACAATAAAATGGCAGGTCAGAGCGGTAATATTCACCCACTGAGCCGCCTCGTCAAGGTTCGGCGTAGTGTCCCGACCTATGGCGAGCACCCGGATCCGTTCGCGCAAGGACGGGACGGTCGCGTCGCAGCTTCAGACCGGGGCTCCATCCCGCTAGGTTGAGCACGAGGAGCTCTCATGATCTATCGCCGTCTGGCTTGGGCGCTCGGCGCGGTAGTAGTGGCGGCCATCATTCCCGTCCAGGCCCATGGTGAGCCGCCGACGAAGTGTCTGACCAACACGCCCAAGGGCAAGCAGGTCTACGTGCCCTGCGATCTGCTCAACGCCGGCGCCAATTTCCCGCCGGGGCAGCGTTGTCCTCCACCGCTCGAGCAGTACCCGAAAGATGTGGCGGACTGGTGTGGCGAAGGCCCCGGCCTTGCGAGTCCCGCGCCCACGAGCCCTCCGACGAGTCCGACGAGTCCTACGAGCCCTACGAGTCCTACGAGCCCGACAAGTCCTCCGAGCCATGTGAGTCCTACGAGCCCGGCGGCTCCGGGCAATGCTCGGTGACGACATCCATCCAAAAGCTGCCAGGACGACGCGGGGAACCACGTACCGCCTCCTGACGGATCGAATGATGCGTGGGACTACATGCATCGCCCGCGGTAGCGACGGTTACTACGGTCGGTATGGCGGCTATCCCAACTAGGATGCGCTACCCCTATACGGATTGATTGGTCCGCCCGTCCCAAATCCTTTGTGTCTCTTCACCGATCGATGGGTGGTGGATTTCCTGAAAGTTCCGTCCGCCCCGACGGAATGTGGCAATGACGGCGGCTGGCACATTCTGTTCCAGGATTGGCGTGGGCAGCCACTCGCAGGGTCGTACGTGCACCAGATCCACCGCCGCAGCGGTTTCGTCGGCGTCGTAGAAGTACGGCCCGGAGATGCGGCCCAACCAGAACAACCCGTCCGTATCGCGGGTCCACACGAACGAGCCGTCGTCGAGCTCGGCGAACCGGGTGACCCGGCGGTCAAGCCGCTCTTGTTCGGCCGACTGACTCACCAATTGCCCGAACCCGCACAGGCCGAGCCGGCGAGCGCGATCGATGGTGGCCTCAGGCTCGACGGCATCGTTGCGAGATCGCATCGGCGCGCGGTAGACGGCCATATTGTGATTGGCTTACCAGACTCGGACGCGGTCCTCGGGCTTGAGGAATAACGAGTCGCCCGGCTGAACGTTGAACGCGGCATACCACTCGTCCAGGTTGCGGACGATCCCGTTGACCCGAAACTTGGCGGGGCTGTGCGGGTCCGTCAGCAATCCGTTGCGCTCGGTTTCGGGCCGGCAGATCTCCTTCCAGCTCGCCGCGAAGGCGATGAAGAAGCGCTGGTCGCCGGAAAGGCCGTCGATCACAGGCGCCTCTTTCCCGCCAAGGGACAGCTTGTAGGCGTCGTAAGCGATGCGCAGTCCGGCCAGATCGGCGATGTTCTCGCCGAGTGTTAGCTTCCCGTTGATGCGATTGCCCGGTAACGGCTCATATCCGTTGAACTGCTCGACGAGCTTGTCCGACTCGCGCACATAACGCTGGGCGTCGGCCGGGGTCCACCAATCACGCTGCAGACCGGTGCTGTCGCTCTTGCGGCCTTGGTCGTCGAACGCGTGGCTCATCTCGTGACCAATGGTGGCCCCGATCGCGCCGTAGTTCGCCGCGGGATCGGCCGCGGGATCGAACTTCGGTGGCTGCAGGATCGCCGCGGGAAATACGATGTCGTTAAGTCGCGGAGAGTAATACGCGTTGTCGGTCTGCGGCGTCATGTCCCACTCGGCACGGTCGATGGGCTTACCCAACTTGCTGACGCTGTCGTTCCATCCCCACACCGACAGGTTGTCCTCGTTGCCGACGAGGTCGTCCGCGTGGATCTTGACCGTCGCATACGACTTCCACTTGTCGGGGTAGCCGATCTTGGCGACCAGTGCTGCGAGCTTGGCCTGAGCTTCTTTCTTGGTTTCGGGCGCCATCCACGAGGCGGCGTCGATGCGCTTGCTGTACGCCGCGCGGAGATTTTCGACCAGTGCTCGCGCCTTATCGCGCGTCTGCTGACTGAAGTGTGCGTCGACGTAGAGTTCTCCGACCGGGTCGCCGAGCCCGTTGCTCGCCCGAGTGACACCCCGCTTTTCCCGCGGTGCGCGCTCCTGGGCGCCCGCCATCGTGCGGCCGTAGAAATCGAACAGCTCATCGGCGAACGTTGTCGAAAGTTGGCCGCCGTATGCATGAAGGATGTGGTAGCGCATGTACGCCTTCCACGGGCCCAACGGCTCGGTGGCGAAAAGCCCTGCGGTGTTGTGCAATACGTCGGGCATGCCCACCTGGAAGTCGGTCGTCGCGGGGAGCCTGAGCGCGTCGAACATCTCCCGCAGCGGCGCGCCCTGCGCGAGGTGCTCGACTTCATTGCGCGGCATGATGTTGTCCGTCTTCTCGACGTCGCGCTCCTGCTCCTTCGGAAGCTGCACCTCTGCCAGCTTGGTTTCCAGGGCAAGCAGTTGTTCGGCCTGCTGCTGCGAATCGGCGTAACCGGCCAGCCCGAGCAGCCGGGCCGCATGCGCGACAAATTTGTTGCGCAGCTCAACTGCATCGGGATCGGTGTTCACGTAGTAGTCGCGGTCACCGAGCGAGAGACCGCCCTGCCAGATGTTCGGGATGTAGCGGGTCGGTTTATTCGGGTCGATGTCCACCGAGACCGGGAAGGGGTCGTCTACCTGAGTTTTGCCGTTGAACGACACGAGAACTGCACTAAGGTCCGGCCTGTCGTTGATGGCGTCGACTGACCGCAGGAGGGGCCGCACCGGCTCGACGCCTTTCTTGTTCAACAGGGCCTCGTCCATGTACGACGCGTAGAGGTCGCCGATCTGCTGGGAGATCTCGCCCGCGGGCGCGTGTTTCGCGGCGGCACCCTCGACGATCGCCTTGAGGTCCGCGTCGAGCTGGTTCTGAATATCGAGACTGACACCCGCACACAACTTGTCGGGAGGGATCTTCGCGTGCTTCACCCACGTGCCGAGGACGTAGTCGAAGAAGTCGTTGCCGGGCCGGACCGATTTGTCCATCTCGGCCATGTCGAAGCCCCAAGCACCGACTTTCGGCTTGGACGGCTGTTCGGCCGGGTGGTGACACCCGACAAGGACCAAGCCGGCAGCCAGTGCCATTGCCACCGCACGAACGAATACGCGCACCGCAAACCTCCAGTCGCCGGACCAAAGGGCAGCTTAGCCATGCGCGCCGGCAGCACCGCGGTTTTTGTCACGCGATGTCAACCGCGAAGAGGACGCCGAGCCGTCGCAAAAAAGGTAGGGGGCGAAGGAAGACAGCTCGCGGCCAGCTCAGGCGGCGTCCTCCGCGGGCGCCGGGCCCCCGAACACCGGCCGCATCAGGTTGGCCGGGCTGATCGCCGCGGTCGCCTTGCGCGCGAAGTCGTTGGGGAGGGAGAGGCGGAACACCTTCTTCCACGCCGACACGACCTGCTTGGGCAGCGGACCGCTGACGTAGTCGAGTCCGTAGCGCTTGAAGAGCTCCTGCACCTTCGGTGCGATCTCCTGATACCGGTTGCTGGGCAGGTCGGGAAACAGGTGGTGCTCGATCTGGAACGACAGGTTGCCCGTCATGAAGTGCATCCATCGGCTGCCCGAGATGTTGGCCGAGCCGAGCATCTGGCGCAGGTACCACTGGCCGCGGGTTTCACCCTCGATCGATGTCTTCTCGTAGGTCTGCACGCCCTCCGGGAAATGGCCGCACATGATCACCGAGTGCGTCCACAGGTTGCGCACCAGGTTGGCGGTGAGGTTGGCGATGAACGTCGTGGGCGCCGACGGCCCGGACAGCAGGGGGTGCAGGACATAGTCCTTGCGCATCTGCCGTCCGGTTTTCAGCAGTACGTCCTTGGCCTGCCGACGGAATAAGTCCTTATCGGTCTTGCCCTTCAAGTACCTGCCGATCTGCAGGTCGTAGCCGGCGATGCCGTACTGGAAAATGCAGGCGTTGACGAAGTTGGTCAGGGGCTGTGCGAGATAAAACGGCTTCCAGCGCTGATCTTCGTCGACACGCATGATCCCGTAGCCAAGGTCTTGGTCTTTACCGAGCACATTGGTGTAGGTGTGGTGCAGCTCGTTGTGCGAGTGCTTCCACATCGCCGCTGGGGAGGCGCTGTCCCACTCCCAGGTGGTCGAGTGAATCTTGTTGTCCCGCATCCAGTCCCACTGACCGTGCATCACGTTGTGACCGATTTCCATGTTCTCGATGATTTTCGCGATGGACAGCCCGGCGGTCCCGGCGACCCAGGCAGGCGGGAACAGCGAAAAGAGCAGCAGGGCGCGGCTGCCGAGCTCCAGCTTGCGCTGGCGGTCGATGACCTTACGGATGTAGGCGGCGTCACGCTCGCCGCGGCCGGCAATTACCTGGGCTCGGATGGCGTCGAGCTCGGCGCCG
This sequence comes from Mycobacterium sp., assembly GCF_049673265.1. GTDB lineage: Bacteria > Actinomycetota > Actinomycetes > Mycobacteriales > Mycobacteriaceae > Mycobacterium. The sequence goes on from NZ_JBATXN010000349.1 coordinate 6,240, forward strand.
AGGTTTTCGATGTCCTCGTCGGTGAGGTGGGCTATCGGATTGTCATGCTTGCGTTGCAGAGCGGTCATGTCAGTTCTCCTGGTGTCAGAGGTAATCGAAGGTTTCAGAGATCGATGTCGCAGGCGCCCGCCGCGGCTGATATGCAGGTCTGGATGGCCACGTCGTCGCCGGGTGCGGCGGTGGTGAGGTCACCGGAGCGCAGGTCACGCACAGCGCCTTGGCGCAGCGAGGCGACGCAGCCGAAGCAAATACCCATCCGGCAGCCCGATGGCATCAGGACACCCGCGGCCTCGCCGGCGTCGAGCAGGGTCTGTGAGCCGTCGGCGTCGACGACGGTCCCTGATTTCGCGAACGTCACGATGCCACCGTCGCCAGCAGCAATCACGTTGGGCCGGAACCGTTCCACGTGCAGACGGTCAGAATTGCCCGCGGCATCCCAACGTGCCTGCAGCGCGTCGAGCATTCCAGCGGGACCACATGCCCACGTCTGTCGCTCAGCGACGTCGTCGACCACGTGGTCGATGTCGGCGACGTCGAGCATCCCGTCGGCGTCGGTGTGTCTCTCCAGCAACCGAATTCGACCTTGATTGGCCATCATCCGCAGCTCGCCGCCGAAGATGACATCATCGGCGGTCGGCGCAGAGTGCACCAGCACCACGTCGGATTCCCCATCAGCCATGTTGCGCAACATGCCCATCACGGGCGTGATGCCGCTGCCCGCGGTGACGAACAGGATCTTGGTCGGCTGGGTGGAACCTAAGGTGAAGTCGCCGGCGGGCTGGTCGAGTTGGACCACCGCGCCGACGGTGGCACGGCGGACAAGGTGATTGCTGACGACCCCGCCGGGGATCGCCTTGACCGTGATCGCGATGTGGCCGTCGGATCGTGGCCGGGCGTTCGAGGTCAGCGAATAGGCCCGCCACTGTCGAACCCCGTCAACGTCGACCCCGACGCGGACGTACTGACCGGGGACGTGGGTGCGCCAGGTGCGCCCCGGCTTGATCACCACGCTGACCGCGTCGCGCGTTTCGGGATGGATCGCGACGATGCGTCCACGTAAGTCGCTAGAGGAGCGCAGCGGGTCGATGACGTCGAGATAGTCGGAGGGGACCAGAGGAGTGGTAACGCGCTCGGCAAGCTTGACCACCCGGTCACGCCACGTTCCCACGACGGTGGGTCGGGGTGCTGTTGTTGTCATATCACCACCCTGACTGACTTCTCCATATAAAGTCTTGTCCGTCAGGCGTGAAGTATCGGCAGCTTTTTATTCATGAGGAACAAATTTGTCGGAACCTTACCTGCGATTCACCAGTCTGGAGTTAGCCGACGATGTCGCCGCGGCCTTGCAGGCCGTGCTCCCACGGATGGCCGAACGCACGATGAGCGCGGTGACCGTCGAGGTGCCCAGCTACAGCGACGCCTTCAGTGGGCGGATGGGGCAAAACATCGAGAACGCAGTCCAGATGGCGCTCGGCGCCTTCCTGCGGTTGGCCGTGCGGGCGCAAGATTCAGACCCGGACGCGACACTATCGCCCGCGCTCGACGGGGCGTATGAGTTGGGACGGGGCGAGGCCCGCCAAGGCCGCTCCATGGACGCGCTGCTCTCGGCCTACCGGGTCGGTGCCCGGGTGGCATGGCAGGAACTGTCCGCCACCGCTGTCGGCGCCGGCCTCGCTGCCGAGACCGTCGCCCGGTTCGCCGAAATGGTGTTCGCGTTCATTGACGAGCTCTCGGCCGCGAGCGTGGCCGGCCATGCCGACGAGCTCGCCACCACCGGGCGGGTGCGGCAACGCTACCTCGAACGCCTGGCCCAGCAGTTGCTCACTGGCGAGCCGACCGAGACGTTGCGGGTCAGCGCGGAGAAGGCGGGTTGGGAGCTGCCGGTGACCCTGACCGCGGTTGTGGTGCCCGAGAGCCAAACCCGCGGTCTGGCTGCGCGTTTCGGCCGTTCGACCCTGCAGCTCAGCGAGGAGTTGCCCGGTGTGGAGCCCGTCGAGGCGCTGGCCGTGCTCCTTGTACCGGATCTGGACGGCCCGAGGCGCGGCCAGCTGCGATCGGCCTTGCGGGGGCGACGGGCGGTGGTGGGGCCCGCGCGGCCGTGGACCGAGGTGCGCTCGTCCTACCGGCGTGCGTTGCGGGCGCGCGACCTATCGGTGCCGGACGATGTCGACGTGGTCGACACCGAAGACCACCTTGTGGAACTCGTCCTCACCGCCGACCGCGACGCGGCCGAGGATCTGTGTCGACGGGTCCTCGCGCCACTGACCGGACTCCGTCCGAGCGCTGCTGAACGGCTCACGGAGACCCTACGGTCCTGGGTATTGCACCAAGGTCAGCGCGAGGCCGTCGCCGCCGATCTGTTCGTGCACGCTCAGACGGTTCGCTACCGAATGACTCAACTGCGTGACCTCTACGGCGAGCGGCTCGACGACCCCCGCACCATTCTCGAACTGACCGTAGCTCTCGGACTGCCGGGTCCTTCACAGCGCAAGCGCTGACGGCCGAACGAACCGGCGGTTTAGGCGGCAAAAGCATTGCTACAGCGCTGGTTTCGAGTTCCGGCAGCTCCACCTAGGTCGCGGATCGACGCAGCTGTCATCAGTTTTCGTTATCGGAGCACCCCCTCAGCTGCGGAAGCACAGGGGAAGCCGACAGCGCTGTCTGCCCAGTGCCGAACCACCGGGATCAGTGACGGTCTGTAGGCAACCACTGTGGCGGCGATGACGACCCCCATGTCGTGCTGAGAAAGTCGCTCCTCGCCGGTGCTGACTATCGAGCCAACACTGGCGTCGTCCTGCGGCGAGCCGCTCAGTTGATCCACGAGGTTATGAGCGAAAGAGACCATCGCGTCACGATCGCGGTTGGAGACCCCGTTCTGGTCGAGCAACTGCAGATACGTCAGGTCGGCTTGGGTCTCGGGGGCCGGGGACGCCAGCGCCGGAGCACCGGCTATCAGGCCCAGTACCAC
>NZ_JBATXN010000350.1:0-1840 GCF_049673265.1 Mycobacterium sp.
ACGTAAGCCTTCGGCTCCGGGAACGCCACCGCGCTGCCGTCGTGGACCAGCTGCTCGGGGGCGTTGTCGATGGCCGAACGGGCCTGGGTAAGTAGTTCTTCCACCCCGGCCAACCCGGTGCCGGATACCGCTTGATAGCTCGACACCACCAGCCGCACCAGCTGGGCCTCATCGTGCAACACCTTGAGCACCGGCATCGCGGCCATCGTGGTGCAGTTCGGGTTGGCGATGATGCCCTTGGGGCGGTGATGCGCATCGCGCGCGAAGTTCACCTCGGAGACCACCAGCGGCACGTCCGGGTCCTTGCGCCAGGCCGACGAATTGTCGATCACCGTCACCCCGGCCGCCGCGAACCGAGGGGCCTGCACCCGCGACATCGCCCCGCCGGCGGAGAACAGCGCGATGTCCAGACCGGTCGGATCGGCGGTTTCGGCATCCTCGACTTCGATTTCCTCGCCACGGAAGGTCAGCTTGCGGCCCTGCGAGCGAGCCGAAGCGAAAAACCGCACGCTGGTTGCCGGGAAGTCGCGCTCGTCGAGCAGCCTGCGCATCACCTGGCCCACCTGACCGGTGGCGCCAACTATGCCTATAGAAAGCCGATTGGCACCCAATCTAACGTCCCGTCCCCGCATAAACCGTGGCCTCTTCGGCCCCGCCGAGCCCGAACGCCTCATGGATGGCGACAACAGCCTTATCTAGTTCAGTGTCGCGGCACAGCACCGAGATCCGGATCTCCGACGTTGAGATCAGATCGATGTTGACCCCGACACCGGCCAGCGCCTCGCAGAACGTGGCGGTCACCCCCGGATGGCTGCGCATGCCGGCACCGATCAGCGACACCTTGCCGATGTGATCGTCGTAAAGCACTTGGCTGAAACCGATTTCGTCTTTGAGCGCATCCAGCGTCGCGACCGCGACTCGGCCGCTGTCGCGCGGGCAGGTGAACGTGATGTCGGTCTTGCCGTTTTCGATCTTGGAGATGTTCTGCAGCACCATGTCGATGTTGACATCGGCGTCGGCGACCGCGCGAAACACCTTGGCCGCGTAGCCGGGATGGTCGGGGATGCCGACGACGGTCACCTTGGCCTCGCTGCGGTCGTGTGCGACGCCGGTCAGAATGGGCTCTTCCATGGGTATGTCCTCGATCGATCCGGTGACGACGGTGCCTGGCTTGTCCGAGTACGACGACCGGACGTGCACCGGAATGTTGTAGCGGCGGGCGTATTCCACGCAGCGCAGCATCAGTACTTTGGCGCCGCAGGCGGCCATTTCGAGCATCTCCTCGAACGTGACCGTGTCCAGCCGCCGCGGATTTGGAACGATCCGCGGGTCCGCGCTGAAAATCCCGTCCACATCGGTGTAGATCTCGCAGACGTCGGCCTTCAGAGCCGCGGCCAGCGCAACCGCGGTGGTGTCAGAGCCGCCGCGGCCCAGCGTGGTGACGTCCCTGGTGTCCTGGCTAACGCCCTGGAACCCTGCGACCAGGACGACCAGCCCCTCATCGAGCGCGGACTGCACCCGAGCCGGGGTGACGGCGATGCTCTTGGCCTTGCCGTGGGCCCGGGTGGTGATGACGCCGGCTTGCGAGCCGGTGAACGAGCGGGCTTGCGCACCGAGCGATTCGATGGCCATCGCCACCAGCGCGTTGGAGATGCGCTCGCCGGCGGTCAGCAGCATGTCCAGCTCGCGCGCCGGCGGGGCTGGGCACACCTGCTGGGCCAGATCCAGCAGGTTGTCGGTGGTGTCGCCCATCGCCGAAACGACCACGACGACATCGTTGCCTTGCTTTTTGGCCTCGACGATGCGTTCGGCGACGCGGCGGATCCGTCCGGCGTCTGCC
>NZ_JBATXN010000351.1:0-8207 GCF_049673265.1 Mycobacterium sp.
TAGGCCTCGCCGATCAACTGCATGTCGGAATACTCGATGCCGTTGTGCACCATCTTGACGAAATGCCCGGCGCCGTCGGGGCCGATGTGGGTGCAGCACGGCACGCCGTCCACGTGCGCGGAGACCTCCTCCAGCAACGGACCCAGCGACTTGTACGACTCGGCGGGGCCGCCCGGCATGATCGACGGGCCGTTCAGCGCCCCCTCCTCGCCGCCGGAGATGCCGGCGCCGACGAAATGCAGACCGCGTTCGCGCATCGCCTTCTCACGGCGGATGGTGTCGGTGTAGAGCGCGTTGCCGCCGTCGATGATGATGTCGCCTTCGTCCATGGCGTCGGCGAGCTCGTTGATGACGGCGTCGGTGGGGTCGCCGGCCTTGACCATGATCAGCACCCGGCGCGGCTTCTCCAACGCGGCGAGAAACTCTTCGATGGTCTCCGACCGGACGAATTTGCCTTCGCTGCCATGATCTTTCAGCAACGCATCGGTCTTGGCGACCGAGCGGTTGTGCAGCGCCACGGTGTAACCGTGGTGGGCGAAGTTCCTGGCGATGTTCGACCCCATCACGGCAAGCCCGGTGACTCCGATTTGCGCGGTGCCGTCAGTAGCGTTCGATTCCGAGCTCATGTATTCGCCTCTCAGGGTCGTGACGTTCTTTGGAAAGCCTTGCACCGAACACTGTGGCACAGCGATATTCTTCGCCTCTGCAAAGTATCGCCAAAGCGCAGCGGATGCTCCAGCCGCACGTTAGGCGGCGGTGAACAGCCGTTGCAGTTCAGTCAGCCAGGGAATGGCCAGCGCGATCGTGGGCACCACCAGGACCGCCGCTGCCGCGAGATAAGCGGCCGTCGACAACGTCAGGCTGTTGCCCCGCCCGGCAAGCCGGCGCACCCGCAACAGGGTGTGGGCATTGCCGGCGGCCAACGCGCCTCGCGGCGTGCGACCCGACGCACACGTCACCAGGGCGCGGGCGAGCGGAGCGCGGCCGGCTGCTCGGACCGCGGCATCGTCGGCCAGCAGTTCGACCAGCAACTGGACCGCATCCAAAGCGTTTGCGCTGCGGACGAATCGGGGGAATGCGGCATGCGCAGCGGTGAACGCCTCGAGGACCAGATCATGACGGGCGCGCAGATGGGCCCGCTCGTGGCTCAATATCGCGGCAACCTCGGTCTCGGTGAGCGAGTCGAGCGTTCCCTCGCTGACCACCACTCGGCTGCGCACGCCGGGCAGACAGTAGGCCAGTGGCTGTGCAACTTCGAGGACGCGCAGGTCACGCTCGCGGGCGCAGGCCCGCGCGGACATCGCGTCCGGCGCTACACCGAGCAGATCGACGAGCATGCGGTGATGGGCGCGGCGCCGGCGCGTGGTGATGGCCACCCGGACCACCGCCATCGCCAGTCGGGCACCGATCAGCAGCGTAAGCGCGAAAACCACGACATCCAGCGCCCACAGCGGCCAGCCGAGCCGCCCGATGGCAGCCACCGGGGTGGCGGTCGGCCGCCCGTCTGGACCGGGAAGAAATAGCCGGCTGCCGATCGCAATCCCGGCGCTGAACGCCGAAAGCACCGCGGCCACAGCCACGGCCTGCCACAGCACCATCGCTGCGCGCGGGGCGCGCAGCGGCCACTTTGCCCGCGATAACACAGCGGGTATCGGGCCGACCAGCATCACCGCGAGGAGGGTGAAGGCTAGCCCGGACACAGTGCCCAGTCTCCCTTAGCCCTCGCGTTGAGCGCCAGCAGACGGCGCGACGCGGTGGCCGGACTCCAGTTCGTCAAGTGCCCGGCGCAGCGCCTCGGCCTCGTCGGCGCCGACCCGTTCGACGAAATGCACCAGTGCCGCTTGCCGGCTTCCTGAGTCGGAGGCCTGATCCAGCGCGTCGACCATCAGGCCCGCGACGAGTTCGTCGCGGCCGTGTACTGGAAGGTAACGGTGCGCGCGGTCGTCGCGGATTTGGGAGACCAGGTTCTTCTTGGCCAGTCGTTGCAGCACTGTCATCACGGTCGTGTACGCCAGGTCGCGTCGCATAGACAGCGCCTCGTGTACCTGCCGCACTGTTTGAGGTTGAGGAGCGGACCAAAGATGGTCCATCACCGCACGCTCGAGATCGCCCAGACGCGTGAGCTTAGCCATATTCATTCATCTCCTGTGCAATGACGTAAGCGTACCCCGGCTTACTACCGACGGTCGTACCCGTCCGTTCGCCGATGAACCTCTCACTGCCGAATGGCGAGTTGAGTCCCGTCGGTGTGATGGCCTTCACAGCGTCAACGTCAATTTCTATGGTTAGGCTAACCTCACTAAAGGAGGTGCCGGTGACGACTCTGACCGACGATCCGCTCATCGCGGCCATGGCGATCGACCGCGTGCTGCCGCTGCACGAGTCCAGCCAGCGGCTTCGCGAACAGTATCCGCAATGTCCACGGGTACATGGTGTCGCAGTGCTGGCCGACGTATCCGTCCGCCGATGGTGGCCGCTGGAATCGGCCCTGCACACCGATCGCCTGCAGACCATGTTCGACGAGGCCGCCGTGGACATGGATCGTCGCAGCGCCGCCCGGCAGTTGGCGGCGATGCTGATCCACACGGTGATCGGGCGAGTCGTCGCGCTGCTGGTGCTGGAGGCGCGGGCATGGGACACCGGCCTGGAAAACCTTTGGGTGCACGTCGATTCCGATGGCGTCATCGACTGGGCCGGGGTGGTCGACCCGACGGTGCGCATGCTTCCCGGCGACCCCTACTTCGCGACAGACGATTGTGATTGCCTTCGCGACGGCGTGGTGCAGTTGCCCAGCGAGGCAGCGTTGACGACCTGGGTCGCACACCGCTGTCACCGCGCCCTGGCACCGCTGTTCGCCAAACTGCACGCGGTCAGTGCCGGCGCGGTTTCAGTCACGACGATGTGGCACATGGTCGGGTCGATGGTGGTGGCGACCGCGACCCAGCTGCCACAGCTGGCCGGCGCCGACGAGTTGTCCGCAATGCGTCGCGGTCAAGCGGTCCTCGATGCGCTCGTCCGCTTCGGCCTGCCGGTGCGGGGTCGGCGGGTGCCACGCATGCGGGAACCGAACCCTTGCGAAATTAGGGCAGCCTTGCCTATGCTGCTGGCATCGAGCGATAGATGACCGTGATGGCGTCCTGAGGGCTGCAGCGACCCCCGGTCAACTCGATCGGCGAGCCCCGTGCCTGACGCACGGGGCTCGCCTGCGTCTAGGGGTACCGCAGCTTCTACAGCCGCTCTGCCTCAATCTTTGATGAAGTGGTACATCCGGTACGAAAGCCGCCCGCTTTGCAGTTGCTTGTACCCCGCCGTGCCCGGCGCCCCGGCGAATACGCGGCCCCAGGGCTGCAGGTATTTGGGCACATACCGGGAGTTCAGGCCCAGGAAGCGCTGCGAGTTGGTGTCCATCCCGCGCAGCACCTCCGTGTTGATCTCCCGCTTCGAAAGCATCCGCATTGGCATGCCGGCCAGTGCTGCATCCCATTCGTCATATTCGAGGAACCCGCGGAAATCGGCGTACAGGAAATGCCCTCCTGGGCGCAGCACCCGCGTCATTTCAGAAAGAAAACGGTCGAAATGGGGGTAAGAGTGCGCCGCTTCGACGTTGATCACCGCGTCAAAGGAGTGGTCGGGAAAGGGCATGCTCTCAGCGTTGCCGTGCACGAAATCCAGCCCCGGTAGGCTGTGCCGTTTTTGGGCGAATGCAACACCGTCCGGGTTGTAGTCCAGCCCGGTGTAGGACGCCGTTTGCAGCGTCCGTACCAGATACGCGGCTCCACCGCCGTGTCCGGAGCTGACCTCCAGAACTTGTTTGCCACCGAGATCCGCTTGGGTCGCGGTGCAATGGTAGAGCTGAATGCTGTACCGGTTGGGTTCATCCTCAGGGGCCAGCGGCAGTCCAAGCGGCGGATCTTCCTCGTAGCCCCAGTTGAGAAAGGTGACGTCTTCGTTTTCCCACCGGCGGGTGATAAAGGGGTACCAGTACTTGTTGATGGCTCGTTTCAACCATGGAAAAGGGTCAACGAGCTTGATGTACCGCTTGGAAGTCAGAGTCACAGCGGCGAGTATGCCACGCGGACTATGCGCCGCGGTGGTCGGCCAACGAAGCAGAGTCGGCATCACGCAACGCCTTATCGGTGCGCCGGTACACCACTGCTCGCGCGCCGCGCGCCGGTGCGTAGGCAATACCGCGCCAGTGTGGTCGTTCGGCCGGCGCATCGGTTGGTACGAAACGGAATTCGCGCAGCAGTAGGCGAAGGGTGATGTCCATCTCCATGGTGGCTAGCGCCGCGCCGACGCAACGGTTGACACCGCCGCCGAACGGAATCCAGGCCTTCGGCTTCGCGGCACTGCCGAGGAATCGGTCCGGGTTGAACGACATCGCGTCCGAGAAGCTCTCATCTGAATCGTGGACCAGCGCGAGACTCAGGACGATCCTGGTGTTCTCCGGAAAGACCCAGTCTCCCAGGCGAATACGCGCCTTGGTGCACCGCACGGTGGAGTCGAGAACCGTCCGAGTGCGCTGCACTTCCGCGATCGTGGCCTGGCGCAGTTCGGATCCACCGGCGTCGACTTCCTCGGTCAGCCGCGACAGCAGCTGAGGATGGCGAATCAACCGCTCCACTGCCCAGGCCAGTGATCCCGCGGTTGTCTCGTGGCCGGATACCAGCAAGGTCAGCATCTCGTCGGCGATGTGCTGATTCGTGATCGGCTCGCCGTTTTCGTAGCGCGCCCGCACCAGCAGTGCAAGCACATCGCTGCGCTCTTCCAATGCGGGATCCACGCGCGCAGTGGCGATCAGCGAGTTGATCGCGGCGTCAAAACGGCGGCGGTGCCGCAAATATCGTCCGCCCGGGCTCCATGGACCCAGGTCACGCCGCAAGCTCGACGGCAGTGTCAAGTACACCCCGGAGAGGGCGGCCATCGGCGGAATCAGGTCGTTCAGTTCGTCCAGCGTGGCTCCCTCGGCGCCGAACAGGGCCCGCAGGATGGCGCCGAGAGTCATCGCCGTCATCGAGGGCAGCGTCTGGAACTCCCGCCCTTCCGGCCACGCCGCGATCTCGCGCAGCACCTCTTCTTCGATGATGGGCTCGTAGCTTCGCATCCGTTTGCCGTGAAATTGCGGGAGCACGAGCTTGCGGCGCTCGAGCAGTTCATCCCCGGCAAGGGCGAACGTCGACCCCGAGCCGAACGCGTCGCCCAGGCTGGCGGTTCCCGTCCTCGCGCGTTCGAGCAAATCGGTACTGGTGCCGAACACCTCCTTGACCAGGGCGGGATCCCTGACCACCACCGCACGGCCCAGGCGCGGCATATTCACGCTAAAAACCGGGCCGTAGCGTCGACTGAGAGCGCCGTACATTTCGTGGTACTCACGCAAGAACCAGAGGCCCTGCAGGGCCTTCGGTAACCGTGGACCCGGCGGTAGGCGCACCGGCTCGGTTGTTGCCGTTGCCATGTCGTTCCGTCACCCCGTTTCGGTACTGCATAGGTTTCGCGCCGACCCACAGTAACGGTAGCGGGGCGGCTCCCGCAGGGCATTTCGGCTACCCGGAAACACCCTCGCCAACCCGAGCCGTGTACACACAGAGGCTATGCAGTCATTGCCAGACTCGGTTATCCCAGAGGGTTTTGAGGCGCCGTTCGATAACGAGCTAGGACTGGTGTTCACCGAACTCAGCCCGGATGGCGCACGCGCGCAACTCGAGGTACAGCCGAAGTTGCTGCAGCCGATGGGCATCGTGCACGGCGGGGTCTACTGCTCGATGATCGAGAGCATGGCCAGCGTGGCCGCGTGGACTTGGGTCAACGCGCAGAGCGGCGGTGCTGTCGTCGGCGTCAACAACAACACGGACTTTCTGCGTGCCATCGGCAGTGGCACCGTCTACGGCACTGCGACGCCGCTACATCGGGGGCGTCGTCAGCAACTGTGGCTCGTCACCATCACCGACTCCGACGACCGCGTGGTCGCCCGCGGTCAGGTGCGACTGCAAAACCTGGACGAAGCCCCGGCGGGCGGCTAGCCGGCTAGCTGGCGGCCGGCGTCGTCTCGCCGTGGTGTGCCTCGGCAGCCAGTACCGCCAGCTGCTCGAGCCGGGTGCGGGCGAACGCTTGCTGCTCGGTGATGGTCAGCTGGCCACGTCGCCCGCTGAGGAACGTCACCGTCCAGGACAACACCGTCGTGATCTTGTTCTTGAATCCGATCAGGTACACCAGGTGCAGCAGCAGCCACGCGAACCAGGCGATCAAACCGCCGAATTCGAGCGGACCGATCTTCGCCACGGCGGAGAACCGAGAGATCGTGGCCATCGAGCCCTTGTCGAAGTACTGGAATGGCTCGCGATCGGCCGGATCGGCGCCGGCCAGTTCGGCTTTGATTGTGGTCGCGGCGTACTTAGCGCCCTGGATGGCGCCCTGCGCCACTCCTGGGACGCCGTCGACGGCAGCCATGTCACCGACGACGAAGACGTTCGGGTAGCCGGGTACCGACAGGTCGGGTAGCACCTCGACGCGCCCAGCGCGGTCGAGTTCGACCGTCGACTGGCGGGCCAGATCGCGGCCCAACGGGCTGGCCGAGACTCCTGCCGACCACACCTTGCAGGCGGATTCGATACGCCGGACGGTGCCGTCGGAATCCTTGACCGTGATGCCGTCGCGGTCAACGTCGGTCACCATCGCCCCGAGTTGGATCTCGACGCCCATCTTCTCCAACCGCGCGGCCGCCTTCTTGCCCAACTTCTCGCCCATCGGCGGCAGCACTGCGGGAGCAGCATCCAGCAAGATCACCCGCGCCTTGGTCGAATCGATGTGCCGGAACGCGCCTTTCAACGTGAAATCGGCGAGCTCGGCGATCTGGCCGGCCATTTCGACACCGGTAGGGCCGGCGCCGACGACGGTGAAGGTGAGCAGCTTCTTGCGCCGCTCCGGATCATTGGATCGTTCGGCCTGTTCGAATGCGCTCAGGATGCGGCCACGCAGTTCCAGCGCGTCGTCGACGGACTTCATGCCGGGTGCAAACTCGGCGAAGTGGTCGTTGCCGAAGTAGGACTGACCGGCGCCGGCGGCGATGATCAGGCTGTCATACGGGGTCTCATAGGTGTGGCCGAGCAACTCCGAGACGACGAACTTGCCGGCTAAGTCGATATGCGTCACGTCGCCCAACAAGACTTGGACGTTGCGTTGTTCGCGCAGGATCACCCGCGTCGGGGGAGCGATCGCCCCTTCGGCGACGATGCCCGTCGCCACCTGGTAGAGCATCGGCTGAAACAGGTGATGGGTGGTCCGGGCAATCAACTTGATGTCGACGTCGGCTCGCTTGAGCTTTTTGACCGCGTTCAGTCCGCCGAATCCGGATCCGATGACCACGACCCGGTGGCGATGGCCGGGTGCAGTGTCTTCGGGGTGGGCGCTCATAGTTGGCTTTGCTCCTCGACGGCGACGGTATTCACCTCTACGGTATAGCCCCGACCTGCCATTATCGACGGCTATCCGTGTGATCACCCCCACGGCGACGTCAGCAAGATCAGCTGCTGCATGCTGCCTCAACAGCGACGTCCTGCGCTGGTAGCTGGGTGTTTCGGTGTCCGAGAAGGGGTACTCGCAAACACGAACCTCAACGGGGCCATCTCAAGGAGGCACAGTGACCAAGGATCATGGTTCGAGCGTTAAGAACGACAAGCAATACGAGGGCCTGCGCAAAAAGGGGATGAGCAAATCTCGGGCCGCCGCAATTTCCAATTCGCCCGGAGCGTCGAGTAGGGGCGGTAAGAGCTCAGGCAGTAGCCAAAGCAGTCGCAGCAGCGGATCCGGTAGCGGCGGAAACACGTCCCAGAAAAAGGCTGCCGGCCGGAAGGGCGGCAAGAAGTCGAGTTAGCGCGCCTCGCCGGTCGGTCAAAGACCGACCAGCGGACGCAGCGCCTGCCCGGCCGCGGTGACCACACCGGGCGTGTAGAACGGAATGTTGATGATCACGCCGTCGATGCCAGCGTCCAGCACCTTGGCCTGGATCTGTTCGGCGATGTAGTCGGCGCCGCCCGCCACCATGCGTTGGCGCGTCTTCGGCTCGGCGTTCTCGTCCAGCAGGACAGTAAGCAGGACGCTGGTCTCCAACGTCGCGCGGTCCCGGCCGACCTCGTCGCATCGTTTGGCTAATGCGTCGAGCTTGCCCGGCAGCTCGTCGAATCCGGCCATGACGTTGAGGTGGTCGGCAT
>NZ_JBATXN010000352.1:0-3385 GCF_049673265.1 Mycobacterium sp.
AACCGGGTCCGCCCGGCTGACCGGTCGGCCACCAGCAGCGACTTGCGCACCAGCCCATCGAGCAGATCCAGGGTGGCGAAGTCGTCTGGGGCGTCTGGGAATCCCGCTACGGCGCAGGCGCTGTGCAGATCGAATCCCCCGGCGAACACCGAACACCGATCCAGCAGCACCTTTTCCGTGTCGTCGAGCAGGTCGTAGGACCACGCCACCGCGTGGCGCAGGGTGTGGTGGCGTTCTAGACCGCGCCGCGACCCGACCAGCAGCCGGAACCGCTGATCGAGCCGATCACGCACCTCGCTGGCGGTCATCGATGCCATCCGTGAGGCCGCCAACTCGATGGCTAACGGGATGCCGTCGAGTCTGCGGCAGATTTCCACTACAGCGTCCGCCTCGCCGGGCTGGGCCAGCGAGAAGTCCGACACGACACTTTGGGCACGGTCGACGAAAAGGTTCACCGCGGCCGATTCGGTTCCCGAGTTGACGTCGAGCGACGGGACACGCCACAACTGTTCTTCGCTGACCCCCAATCCTTCGCGGCTGGTTGCGAGAATCGTTACGGTCGCCGAGGCGGCGAGGATCGCCTCGACCAGATCCGCGACACTGTCGACAACGTGCTCGCAGTTGTCGAACACCAGCAGCCGGGCCCTGCCCTCCGACGCGGCCGCGACACTATCGGCCATGCTCTTCCCGGGCTGCTGGATGATGCCCAGCACCGCGGCCACCGCGTCGGGCACCGCCGCCGGATCGGCGACCGCGGCTAAGTCGAAAAACCAGACCCCGTCGGGGAACTCATCGGCCAGCCGCGCCCCGACTTCCAGCGCCAGCCGGGTCTTGCCGACCCCACCCACCCCGGTCAATGTGACCAACCGATGAGCCTTCACCGCGGCGTGCACCTCGCCGACCTCGGCCTCACGCCCGATGAAGCTCGTGGTCTGAGGGTGCAGATTCCCCGGACTCGTGTCCAGCGCCCGCAACGGCGGAAAGTCTGTGCGTAACCCTGTCGCTCGGACCTGAAACACTCCGACCGCGGTGGGCAGATCCCGCAGCCGCCGCGGCCCCAAATCGATGAGATCGACCCCGCTGAGCAGTCCCGCCGTCGACTCGGCCAACAGGATCTGACCGCCATGCCCGGCGGCCATCACCCGCGACGCACGGTTCAGCACCGCACCGAAGTAATCACCGTCGCGGAGTTCTGCTTCACCGGTCGCAATCCCCATCCGCACGGGCAAATCGAGTTCGCGCTGCGCGGCGACCGCGGCATCGACCGCCGACTTGGGCGAGGCGAACGCGGCGCACACGCCGTCGCCGGTGTGCTTGAACAGAAACCCGCCATGGGCCTCAATCGCCGCACGCAATACCGCATCATGTGCTGCCAGTGCCGGCCGCATTGCCTCGGCATCGGTCTCCCACCGACGGGTCGAACCCTCGACATCGGTGAACAAGAACGTCACCACCCCCGAAGGAGCAGCCGCCGAAGCAGCGGACACCTCCGCAGAATCTCACACCCGACCTGCTCCTACCTCGCACATCGGCCGATTCGGCCCCCTGTCCGGATACGCGCGCACCGCAGCGCCACTCATATGTTCTTCATAGGTTGTACCTAGCGCGCCCTAGCCGTCGCCCGCGCATCATTCAGGCATGAGTGAAACACCTGAAACACCAACCAGGCCGACTGCGGTCGCCACCACACCAACAACCGAAGTAGTCAAACCTTATTGGCTCTACCGGTTCGCGGCGTGGGTCGTGATCGTTGCCGGCATCGTCTTTATCGCGATGAGCGTTTTCTTCGCCGGTTTCAAGATCGCCGGCCATCATCACCACCACGGGTGCCACCACCACCACACGGGTCAACACCACGGCATGCGCCCCGGCGGCATGCACCGCGGCCCGGGTGCTGGCGGTCCGGGGGGTCCCGCCAGCCCAGGACCCTCACAACCACCGTCGTCCGTCGCGCCGTCGCTGGCTCCGGCGCAGCCGTAGTCCGCAGTTCTCTGCCCATGAGCCCGGCGTCCCAGTAACGGGACGCCGGGCTCCGAGTCTTTCCTACGACGCCTTAACGGCCCAACGTGCGGTCGCGGCTATCGCTCACGTGAGGCATTATGGCGAACCATGAGCGAGACACCTCCGTCGTCGATTCCCCCGCCGCCCGTCTCACCTACGCCCGCACATCCCGAGCGGCTCTATCAAGTAGCGGCGTGGGTGGCGATCATTGCCGGGGTCCTGCTCATTGCCGTGGTCGCGCTTCGTGTCGCCTGGTTCTTGGGCTGCTAGGAAGGTAGCCGCGGCGCCACGCCAAGAGCGCGGCGTTTGATGGTCGGCGTCCACGTCGGCATGATCAGGGGATGACCCAAGCACCCGAGCACGAGATCCAGCCGCCGCCCCCCGCCACGCCGGTGCCGCCGCACTTGGCGAAGCCTTCGCGCCTGTACCAGGTGGCGGCGTGGGTGGTGATTGTTGCCGGAATCGTTTTCATCGTCGCGGTCGTCTTCTTCACTGGTGCTGCAGTCGCCGGGCATGATCAGCCCTTCCGTCATCACCACGGCATGTTTGGGCCCGGCGGTCCCGACGGTCCCCCGCCCGGTGGGATGTTCGTCTTCCCGGGACCATTTCCGCCCGGCATGGGCCCTGGTTGGCCCGGCGGCCCGCCAATGATGCCAGGGCCCTTCGGACCGGACATGGGGCCGGGCGGGCCCGGTGGCCATGGCGGCGGTCATGGCGGTCCGCCTCCCGCGCCTGCCACGCCGTAGCGCAGCCAAAGTATCTGCGGCGCAACCATATTCAACGAAGCGTGTCATCGCAGACGTGAGCCAAAGCGGGCGCGGCGAGCATCGTTGGCTTTTGTTTGGGTTGCCCAGTTGGCATGATCGAGATCCATGACCTTCGAAGTCGCGAAGGCGACGATTGGCGTGGCGGTCGGCGGCGTCGCGGCGGTATTGCTGGCCCCGGCGACGGCAGCCGTGCCTTCCGCCCCAGGCGTCGTCAGCTATGCCGTCCTGGGGAAGGGCTCGGTGGGCAACATCGTCGGCGGGCCGATGCGCGACGAGTCGGTGTTCACCCAGCCGGTCCAGTCGTTCTTCGTCGACAACCCGGTGTGCAACAACTGGGCCGACATCGGGTTGCCGGAGGTCTACAACGATCCCGACCTGGCGTCGTTCAACGGAGCCAGCACGCAGACCTCGCCGACCGACCAGACCCACTTCGTCAAGCAGGCGGTCGGTGTCTTCGCCACCGGTGCTGCGGCCGACGCCGCCTTCCACCGCGTAGTGGATCGCACGGTCGGTTGCTCGGGCCAGACCACTCCCATGCACTTGGACAACGGCACGACGCAGGTGTGGTCGTTCGAGGGTGGCCCGGCGGGTGCCGCCGATGCGGCGTGGACCAAGCA
>NZ_JBATXN010000353.1:0-2231 GCF_049673265.1 Mycobacterium sp.
TTTTAAGTCCGCTGCCTCTGCCGATTGGGCTATGGGGGCCAACGACGAACTTAGCGCGTCGACGCCGGAGCCCGTACACGCCCGAAGCAGCCAGCGGCTGCTAGGGATGTGTTAAAAGTTCTGCCCAAACGTTAAGAAGCCATTAACCAGCTATGCCACCCCGCCCAAATTACGTCATGGTGTAGCCGTGGACCCGACGCCGGATTCCAGCACACACCGAACTGACCACTGTGGCCGACCCCGTTTGGGTCGGCCAATTTCCACCAGGAGAGATACATGGCTTTCGTGACAACAGCGCCCGCAGCGATAGCCGCGGCCGCGACCCAGCTAGAAGGCATCGGCAACTCGTTTTCCGCGGAGAGCTCGGCCGCCGCAGCCCCGACCACAGCCCTCTCCCCGGCGGCTTCCGACGAGGTGTCGATCTTGCAGAGCGGCGTGTTCTCTACCTACGGGCAGCTTTACCAAACCGTCAGCGCCCAAGCACAGGCCATTCACCAGCAATTCGTGAATCTCCTACAGAGCTCCTCTGGCTCCTACCAAGAGACGGAGGCGGCCAACCAGGCCGGAGCCGCCGCGTCGTCGCTGTCGAATTCGGCGTCGTCCGCGGCGTCGACTGCGCAATCCGACACGCCGATCACCGACTTCATCAACAACCTGACGTCCTTCCTTAACCCCGGAACTGGTGCCGGCGGCTTGTCGCGCAACCTCATCCAGGTGCCGCTAAATGAGGTGGGCAACTTCGCCTCCGCCGAATCGGACTTGATCGGAATGGGCGGCGGCGGTCTTTTGACTGCGCTTGCCGGTCCCTCGACCGCTGGAGCCGACCTCGGGGGCTTGGGAGCCGGCTTGGCCGGCGACTACGCTCCGGCGGCGGCCGTTGGCGGCGCCGGAGGCCTCGGCGCTGCGCCGGTATTGGCCGGGGTCGGCCAAGGGTCGTCCATCGGCGCCCTGTCGGTGCCGCCCAGCTGGGCCGGCGGAGCCGGAATTCCGTCGGCCAGCACGCCCGTCACGTTGGCGTCTCAGAGCTGGACCAGCGCCGCACCGACCACTGGTGGCATGGGACCCGGCATTGCCGGCATGCCCGCGGTCGCCAATGGCGGTCGCGGCGGCTCGAGCTTCGGGGCGCCGCGCTACGGCGTCAAGCCCAAGGTAATGCCAACGGTTCCCATGCCGACGATCACCTAGGAATCCGGGCGGCCAACGCCCGCCGGTTAAACCATCAAGCGCAAATCCGATCAGTAAGGGACGGGACTAGAAAAATGGTTTTTGATTTCGCAGCGCGACCCCCGGAGATCAACTCCGCACTCATATACTCCGGCGCCGGAGCGGGACCGCTGATGGCCGCCTCGTCGGCGTTCAGCGGCCTCAGCTCGGAATTGAGCTCGAACGCGGCATCCTACGAGGCGGTGATCAACGAACTCGGCTCGCAGTGGCAGGGGCCGTCGTCACAGGCAATGTCGGCCGCGGCTCAGCCCTATATCGGTTGGCTGAACACCACTTCCGCGCAGCTACAGGAAGCAGCGACCCAAGCGACCGCGTCGGCGGCCGCGTACGAGACGGCCTTTGCCGCCGTAATCCCGCCCCCGGTTATCGCCGCCAACCGAGCAACGCTGGCGGCGCTCGTCGCAACTACTATCCTGGGCCAAAACACCCCTGCGATCGCGGCCAACGAGGCCATGTACGCCGAAGTTTGGGCGCAGGACGCCGCCGCGATGTACGGCTACGCGCGCGCTTCGGCAGCAGCCGCGACGCTGTCACCATTGACCCCGCCGGCCGAGACCACCAACCCAGCCGGGCAGGGACAGCAAGCTGCGGCGGTCAGCAACGCCGTCGGCAGCAACGGGACCTCAGCGACGCTGAACAATACGCTCGGTAGCCTGCAAAACGCGGTGAGTGCGGCCGCCAACCCTGCGGCCAGCGCGGCGCAGGACACCCCCGACAGCATCTTGACAGCTCTCAACGGCTTGTTCGGCGCGCCTATCGTGAGCAATGGCATTTACAACGTCGGTGTGACGCTGGCCTGGAACACCGCGATGATGACCGCGACGCTCCCACTGCTCGGGCACTTCATGGCCGCCGCCCCGTACGGTGTCGTCATGGGCGACACCGCCCCCCTCGGCGCGGGTTTGGGTTTCGGCACGACGCTGGCGGGCGCCACCTCGCCGGCCGGCGGAGCCGCGATGATGGCGGGCATGGGCGGGGCGTCCTCGGTCGGCGGGCTGTCGGTGCCG
>NZ_JBATXN010000354.1:0-2651 GCF_049673265.1 Mycobacterium sp.
GGATACGTCATCCTCACCGAGGCCATCAAAGATCCAGAGGGCATGAAGGCTTACGGCCGGGCCGCCGGAGCGGCGATGGGCGGCGTCAACATTCTGGCGGTGGACACCGCGCCCAAGGTCATCGAAGGCAGCTGGCACGGTGATCAGACCGTTGTGCTGGAGTTCGAGTCGGTGGATGCTGCCCGCGCATGGTACGAGTCCGAGGCCTATCAAAAGGCGGCGAAACTACGGCAAGCCGCCGCCGACTGCAACGCGGTGATTCTCGCCGGATTTGGCTGAGCCGCAACGGCTTTGCTAAACGGGCGGCGGTGGGTGGCGCCGCGCGGTGTAGCATCGCTATGCCGGTAGAAAAAGCGGCCGTCGAGGAGGGGCAATGGCTCAGCACGTGGTCATGACCGTCAGCGGAACCTTCGCCAATATGTGGGATCAGACCCCACCGCAACCAGCTGCCGTCGCAAACGCGTTGCCCGGTGTCGCCACCGGAAACAGCGGTCCATTCTTCTGGCAGCCCGTAGGGAATTATCCCGCCGCCCCCTTCCCGATGGGTCCGTCGGTCGAAGACGGTGTGCGAGAACTGATCCGACTCGTCAACGACGAGTATCCGCCCGGAAATCCGGTAGGGCAGGGCATCATTCTTTTGGGGTACAGCCAAGGCGCGATTGTCGTATCGCACTTCATGAGAGATCACGTGGTCAACCCGGCCGGGGAATGCCACGCCCGCTGGCCAGACATTGTCGCCGTCGCCACATGGGGAAACCCCTGCAGGACGCCCGGATTTGCTTCTGGAAATGACTTCGCCGGCTGGCCAGTTCCAGGCGAGGTGGACGGCGTAGTAACTGGCGGTATCGCCGGTCCTGATGACCTTCAGCCCGCGGTCTATGTGCCAGTGAGCAAAACGGTCAAGCACTACTGGGGAGAGTTTGTCAACACAATTGGCAACGGAAATGACATCTACAGCGACTGCCCGGTAGGAAGCAATCCTTGGATAGCTGAAGCCCCGACCGGGGTCGTCGAAACCAACATCTACGACATCGTCCAGAACGTCACCGTGGCCGACATTTTCCAGATCATTTTGGAGGTCGTTGGCGTCATCGCCACGGCTGGCCTTGAGCTCATCCCAATCATCGAAGCCATTATCAATGGCGGCTTGTTCGTACAGGCCGGACCCGGCGCCGCGCATTACACTTACGACATTGGCCCAATCGCCAATTTCATTGCTTTGGCCGGATCTGAGACCCTCCCGTACGGGAACAGCGACAACCGGTTGTAGTCGCCGCTATTCGACGATCGAAATTGCCTGCCGCGGGCACTGCCGAACGGCGTCCCGCACTAGCTCTTCGTTCTCCGGCGTAACCTCGTCCTGCAGCACGGTCAACGTGTCGTCATCCTCGAGCTGAAACACCGTCGGGATGATGCCCATGCACACCCCGTTGCTTTCGCACAGTCCCCAGTCGACTTCGATCTTCTTTGTCACTCAACCCACCTCATCGCAATACCTTCACCGGAACGTTCAGCCAGCCCGCGACATTCTGCATGGTGACCCGTTTGCAGCCGTCCCAATCCACCTCGTAGCGGGGCATGAAGTCGAGCAGGTGCTCCAGTGCGATCCTGCTCTCCATCCGGGCCAAGGCGGCACCCAGGCAACTGTGAATCCCGTAGCCCAGGCCGAGGTGCTGCGCCTCGGTCTGGTCACGCTCGATGTCGAAGGTGTCTGCGTCGGTGAAAGCATCGGGGTCTCGGTTGGCCGCTGCTTTCATCAGAAACACCGGCTTGCCGGCGGGAATGGTGCCGCCGCTAACGTGTGCCTCTTTCATCGTCCAGCGGACGTTGTATTGCACCGGCCCTTCGTAGCGCAACAATTCTTCGACGGCACTGGGGATCTTGCTGCGATCGGCCAGCAGCTTTTCCCACTGGTCGGGGTGACGGGCGAAGAGCACCGCCGCGCTGCCGACCAACTTGGTAACTGTCTCCGCGCCCGCGCCGCCCAGTAGCGTCGCAAAACCGCAGATCTCGATGTCGTCGAGGCGGCGCACCGTGCCGTCATCGCAGGGAATCTCGGCGGCGATCAGCCGGCTGATCATGTCGTCCTGTGGCTCGGCACGGCGCTCCTGCACCAACCCGTAGTAGTACATCGCGGTGTCGATGTTGGCCTGCATGCCCTCTTCGCTGAGTTCGATTTGCCCAGGCTCCCGATGCAGGCTGGTGTCAATCCAGTGCCGCACCTGTTGGCGGTAGTCCGGCGGCACACCGGCCATCGTGGTGATGACTTCGACCGGGAACGGCCCGGAGAAGTCCTGCACGACGTCGAAGTGATCGGGATCGGCAGCACCCAAGTACTTTTCGACCACTTCGACGACTGTGTCGTGCTGCGACTGGATGGCTCGTGGGGTGAACGCTTTGTTGAGCAGGCTGCGCATGTGGCGGTGCTCCGGCGGATCCATAAAAATGATGGACCGCTGCTCGGGGGATATGCCCTTGCGGACCATCGCCAGGTCGCAGCCGCGCGAGGACGAGAAAGTCTCGAAGTCCTTCAACGCGCCGGCCACGTCTTCGTGGCGGGTCAGCGCGTAGAAGTCCTCTTTCTCGTCGTAGTAGAGCGGGGCATCCTCACGCATTCGTCGATAGATCTCGAACGGGTTGGTGAAGTACTC
>NZ_JBATXN010000355.1:0-2082 GCF_049673265.1 Mycobacterium sp.
ACCCGATTTCAGTGCAGTCGATGTGCACGACCAAGACGCACGACATCAACTCGACCCTGCAGCAGATCGCCGAGCTGACCGCCGCCGGCTGTGACATCGTCCGAGTGGCTTGCCCACGCCAGGAGGACGCCGACGCGCTGCCGGCGATCGCTAAGAAAAGCCAGATTCCGGTCATCGCCGACATCCATTTCCAGCCCAAGTACATCTTCGCTGCGATCGAGGCCGGCTGCGCTGCGGTGCGGGTCAACCCCGGAAACATCAAGGAATTCGACGGCCGGGTCGGCGAGGTCGCGAAGGCCGCAGGCGCGGCCGGAATCCCGATCCGCATCGGCGTCAACGCCGGCTCGCTGGACAAGCGGTTCATGGAGAAGTACGGCAAGGCCACGCCGGAGGCGCTCGTCGAGTCGGCGCTGTGGGAGGCCTCGCTGTTCGAGGAGCACGGCTTCGGCGATATCAAGATCAGCGTCAAGCACAACGACCCGGTGGTGATGGTCGCCGCCTACGAGCAGCTGGCCGCGCAGTGCGACTACCCCTTGCACCTCGGCGTCACCGAGGCCGGCCCGGCATTCCAGGGCACGGTCAAGTCCGCGGTCGCCTTCGGCGCACTGCTATCACGGGGCATCGGCGACACCATCCGCGTGTCGCTGTCCGCGCCGCCCGTCGAAGAGGTCAAGGTCGGCACCCAGATCCTCGAGTCGCTGAACCTGCGGCCGCGCGGGCTGGAGATCGTGTCCTGTCCGTCGTGCGGTCGGGCCCAGGTCGACGTCTACACCTTGGCCAATGAGGTCACCGCCGGCCTCGATGGCCTCGATGTACCGCTGCGGGTGGCCGTGATGGGCTGCGTCGTCAACGGGCCGGGGGAGGCGCGCGAGGCCGACCTCGGCGTCGCCTCGGGTAACGGCAAGGGTCAGATCTTCGTCCGCGGCGAGGTGATCAAGACCGTGCCCGAGGCGCAGATCGTCGAGACGCTGATCGAGGAGGCGATGCGGCTGGCGAGCGAACACGCCACCGCACCCGGCGCGGCGACAGCTACTGGTTCACCGGTTGTGACCGTAAGCTGAAGACGGCCGGTTGGCCACCGTCTCCACCGAAAGAACCACTATGTCGGCTGCGCCCCTGTTCCGTCTGGCCGATGAGCGGCGAGTGTCGCGTGCGCGCGATCAGGCTGCGGTGCGCCGGGTGTTCGACGAGGACCCCGTCGGATCCTGCATGGTGGCCGCGCGGGTGGCCGACCACGGCATCGACCCGACGTCGATTGGCGGGGAGTTGTGGACGCGGCGCGGCGCCGAGGAGTCGCTGTGTTACGCCGGCGCCAACCTGATCCCGCTGCGCGGCGGGCCGGACGACTTGCAGGCGTTCGCCGAGGAGGCGATGAGCACGTCGCGGCGGTGCTCGTCGCTGGTGGGGCGAGCCGAGTTGGTACTGCCGATGTGGCGGCGACTGGAGGGCGCCTGGGGTCCGGCGCGCGATGTGCGTGAACACCAGCCGCTGCTGGCCCTCGACCGCATGCCTGGTTGCATGCTCGACACCGACGTGCGTCAGGTGCGGCCGAACGAGCTCGAGCCCTACCTGGTGGCCGCGATCGACATGTTCATCGGCGAGGTGGGCATCGACCCGCGGGTCGGTGACGGCGGTCTGGGCTACCGGCGCCGGGTCGCCGGCCTTATCGCGGCCGGTCGGGCGTGGGCCCGCTTCGAGGACGGCGAGGTCATCTTCAAGGCCGAAGTCGGCTCCCAATCGCCGGCGGTCAGCCAGATCCAAGGGGTGTGGGTGCACCCGGAGTGGCGCGGCCAGGGCCTGGGCGCCGCCGGGACGGCGACGCTGGCGGCGGTGATCGTCGGTACCGGGCGGATCGCCAGCCTCTACGTCAACCACTTCAACGCGGTCGCGCGCGCCACCTACGCCCGTGTCGGCTTCCGCGAAATCGGCTCGTTCGCGACGATCCTGCTCGACTAACCCGGGGCGCCTGCCCCGAGATCGACGCCAGTGCCCTCAATCGCGGCGGATCTTGGCTCTCACGTCAATCTCGGCGCGCTGACAGGTCGCTGCCGGTTAGCCCGGCGCGCCGGGACCGCCCGGGTT
>NZ_JBATXN010000356.1:0-2129 GCF_049673265.1 Mycobacterium sp.
ACGCCCGGGAAGCCGCCGACGCCGCCCATCGATGCGATGTTGATGATGGTTCCGCCGCCGTGCCGAATGAAGCGTTCCGCCGACAATTTGCAACCCGCGATGACGCCATGCAGGTTGATGTCGACCATCCGGTCTTGGGCAGCCCGTGATTCGGCGAGGAACTCCCCGGTGAACATCACCCCTGCGTTGTTCACCAACACGTCGAGCGGCCCGAGCACACGCTCCGCGTCATCGAGAAAGGCGGCGAAGGATTGCGACGAGGTGACATCGAGCGGCAATGCGACGACGTCACCGTCGAGCCCGGCCGCGACGTGCTTGGCCAGATCGGCGTCGAGATCGCCGATCGCAACCTTGGCTCCGGCGGCGGCAAATGCCTTCGCGGTGGCCAACCCGATGCCGCGCGCGCCGCCGGTGATGGCCACGACTTTTCCACTTACATTGCGACTCACGGCTACCCACTCCCTATCTGTTAGTCAGCTGGCTTCGCAGCACTTTCCCGGTTTCGTTGCGCGGCAACTGCTCGACAAACACCACATCTCGGGGCACCTTGTGCCGCGCCAGATGCATGCGGATGTAGCCCTTGACGTCCTCGTCGTCGACCTCGGATGGCGACCGCTTGACAATGTATGCGGCCAGCCGTTTTCCGAAGTCGGGATCGTCGACGCCCACCACCGCGGCCTCCACGATGTCGGGATGCTCGGCCAGCAGGTTCTCGACTTCCAGCGGAAAGACGTTCTCGCCACCGGAAACGATCATGTCGTCGTCACGACCATCGACGAACCACAGCCCGGCTTCGTCGAAATGCCCGGTGTCGCCGGTCGATAGCAACCCCTCGACGATTTCCTTGTTCTTGCCGTCGGTGTATCCGGAAAAACTCAGACCGCTCGACACGAAAAGGGTCCCGGTCCGCCCGGGTTCGGTGATTTTGCGGCGTTGCTCGTCATAGCACGCCAGCCGGCAACCGACCGGCGGGCGGCCGACAGTCCCGGGCGCTGAGCGTAGTTCTTCGGGCGTTGCGACGGCGGCAGCCGCCACTTCGGTGGACCCGTAGAGGTTGTACAGCACGTCGCCGAACGATTCGGCGGTGCGGCGGCACAGATCGGGCGACAGCGAAGAGCCTGCGGCGAAAACAACATTCAGCGATGAGGTGTCGTACTTTGCCAGCACGTCGGGACCCAGGTCGAGGATGCGTTGCAGCATCGTCGGAACCAGGACCAGGGCAGCGGCGCGATACGCAGCGATGGAGCGCAGCGTCGACTCCGGATCGAAACGCCGGGCCAGCACGATGCGGTTGCCCAACGCCAGACCTAAGGCACAGGTCGCCAGGCCGGTGGCATGGAACAGCGGGGCCGCGACGCAGTAGCTGCCCTCATGCGGCCAGGCGATCCGGTCCAGCAGCTGCGCCGACTGCAGCGGGTCGATCCGGTTACGCGGAGCGCCTTTTGGGGTTCCGGTGGTTCCGCTGGTCAACAACACCATGCCGCCCGGCCGCGACGGGGCGGACACCGCGGACCGCGACTGGCCATCGATCAACGCGGGCACCGTCCCGCTGGGGAGCGCGTGGAGCAGGCCAGCGAACTCGTCGTCGGCCAGCACGCGGCTGACCTGTTCCCTGGCACAGACATCGGCCAGTTGCGGCCCGGCGAACCCGGTGTTCATCAGCACCACCCGCACGCCGATCTTGTTGGCGGCACTCAGCGTGACAATGACCGAGCGGTGGTTGCGGTTCAGCAACCCGATTACCCCGCCGGCCCGAATCCCATTGGCCTGCAATCCGCGTGCCAATGCGTTGGAATTCTCGTCCAGCTCGCGGAAGGTGATCGTGCCGTCGTCGTCGGTGATGGCGGGCGCATCGCCGTAACGGGCCGCGGTGTAGCTGGTGAGCCCGCCGAACGCGCCGTAGCGGCGCATGGCCCGATACGCGCGCAGTGCCTGATCGGGGCGCGCCGGATCGACCATCCCGCGCCGGAACAACACTCCAGCGGCGACGAGCCGATCGTGCGCCTTGGCGAGCATGGGTAGTGAAGTGTTCACGACGCGGTGTCTGCTTCGGAAACCGCGTTGCGCAGGAATAATCCGGCCGTCTCAAGACTGGTCCATCCCTGGTCACGCGGCCAGAGCCAATACCC
>NZ_JBATXN010000357.1:0-6805 GCF_049673265.1 Mycobacterium sp.
GCGGCGAGCGCTGGGATGGCGCTCGGCGCAGTTGGGTTGGGCCATCGCGGTTCTCGCCGAGGTTGGCCGTGCAGTGGGTGGCAGCAGGTGCGCGGGTGATCGGCGGGTGCTGCCGGGTGCGGCCCACCGACATCGCCGATCTGGCGGCTGCCCTCAGCTAGCTGTACTGCCGATCAGCGCGCCCAGGCAGTTACGCCGTCTGCGCCGAAAGCTTCCGGTACTCCAGCACGGTGTCGATGATCCCGTAATCCTTGGCCTCTGCGGCAGTCAGAATCTTGTCACGGTCGGTGTCCTTGCGGATCACCGAGGGCTCCTTGTTGGTGTGGCGGGCCAGCGTGGTCTCCATCAGCGTGCGCATCCGCTCGATCTCGGCGGCCTGGATCTCCAGGTCGGAGAACTGGCCCTGGATCACCCCCGACAACGACGGCTGATGGATGAGGATCCGAGCATTGGGCAGCGCCAACCGCTTACCCGGTGTCCCGGCGGCCAACAGCACCGCCGCCGCCGAGGCCGCCTGGCCCAGGCACACGGTCTGGATGTCGGCCCGCACATATTGCATCGTGTCGTAGATCGCCATCAGCGAGGTGAAACCGCCACCGGGTGAATTGATGTACATGGTGATGTCCCGGTCGGGATCCATCGACTCCAACACCAGCAACTGGGCCATGATGTCGTTCGCCGACGCGTCGTCGACCTGCACCCCGAGGAAGATGATGCGCTCCTCGAACAGCTTGTTGTAGGGGTTGGACTCCTTAACACCCCAGCTGGAGTGCTCGACGAACGACGGCAGGATGTAGCGCGCTTGGGGCTGAAGTTCGGGGTTCATAGTGCTGGGGCTCCGTTGGTCTCGGCGCGGGTGATGATGTGGTCGACGAACCCGTATTCCAGGGCTTCCTGGGCGGTGAACCAGCGGTCGCGATCCGAATCCGCGACGATGCGCTCGATGGGCTGGCCGGTGAATTCGGCGTTGAGCCGGAACATCTCTTGCTTGATGACGGCAAACTGCTCGGCCTGAATCGCGATATCGGCGGCGCTACCGGTCACCCCGCCTAACGGCTGGTGCATCAGGATGCGGGCGTGTGGCAACGCGTAACGCTTGCCCTTGGTGCCGGCGGCCAAGAGGAACTGGCCCATCGACGCGGCCATCCCCATCCCGTAGGTGGCGATGTCGCACGGCGCCAACACCATCGTGTCGTAGATCGCCATGCCCGCGCTGATCGATCCGCCCGGCGAATTGATGTACAGCGAGATGTCCTTGCTGGAATCTTCGGCCGCGAGCAGCAAAATCTGCGCGCAGAGCCGGTTGGCGATGTCGTCGTCTATCTGCGATCCCAGGAAGATGATGCGCTCGGAGAGCAAACGCTCATAGACCGAGTCGACGAGGCTCAGACCCTGCGCGCTCGCGCGCATTTCAGTCCCACGGCTCACAGTCGGTTACCTGCTTTCTTTCAGTTCTGTATTCACCGACACTAACCAACCCTGGCCGCCGGGCACTCCCCGAAGCCGCCGCGTTCGCTCACAGCGTCACTTCGTGTCGCCCGATGGCTCCTCGGACGAAGCCGCGGCTTCCAGGTCGTCGGCGCCAATCTCATCTTCCCCGTCTTCGGACTCAGGGTGCTTGCCGAAGAACTCGGCGGTCTCGACGACGTTTCCGTCACTGTCGGTGACCGTCGCCGCCTCGACCGCCGCGGCGATCGTCAGCCCGCGGCGCACGTCCGCGAGCATCGCCGGCAGCTGGTTGTTCTGCTGCAAGTAGCTGAACAACTGCTGGGGCTCGATGCCGTACTGCCGCGACGTCATCACCAATCGTTCGGTGATGTCTTGCTGGGCGACCTGGATGTCGAGGTCATCGCCCAGCGCGTCCAGCAGCAGTTGCGTCTTGATGGCCTTCTCGGCGTTCGTTCGGGTTTCGGCGTCGAACTCTTCCCGCGACTTGCCCTGCTTTTCGAGTGCTTCGTCGAACTTGACCTGGTCGTGATTCAGGCTGTGCAGCGCGTTGTGCACGGCGTTGTCCACCTGAGCCTGGACGATCGCTTCCGGCAACGGCATTTCGACCTGGTCGAGCAGGGCATCCAGGGTGGCAGTGCGGATCTCCTCCGCCTGCTGGACGCGCTTTACCTGGCGCACCTGATCGGACAGATTGGCGCGCAACTCATCGATGGTGTCGAATTCGCTTGCCAGTTGGGCAAATTCGTCGTCGGGCTCGGGCAGCTCGCGTTCCTTTACCGTGCCGACCGTCACGGTGACTTCGGCCTCTTTCCCGGCGTGCGGGCCGGCTGCCATCGTGGTGGTGAAGGTCCGGCTTTCCCCGGCCGACAGACCGACGATCGCGTCGTCGAGACCGTCCACGAGTTGGCCGGAGCCGACTTCGTGTGACAGTCCCTTGGTCGCCGCCTCGGGCAGGTCTTCGCCGTCGATGGTGGCCGACAGGTCGATCGAGACGAAGTCGCCGGTCGCGGCGGGTCGCTCGACTCCGGTCAGGGTGCCGAACCGGGCACGCAAGGCCTGCAGTTCGGCGTCGACGTCCTCGTCGCTGACCTGGATCGGATCGACGGTGATTTTCAGTGCGCTCAGGTCGGGCAGCGTGATCTCAGGCCGGATATCGACTTCGGCGGTGAAGACGAGATCTTCGCCGTACTCCTTTTTGGTGACCTCGATGTCGGGCTGGCCTAGCGGGCGCACATCGGATTCGGTCACGGCTTGGCCGTAGCGGCTGGGCAGTGCCTCGTTGATGACCTGGTCGAGCATCGTCTCGCGCCCGAAGCGCGCCTCCAGCAGCTTGGCCGGCGCCTTGCCAGGACGAAAACCCGGCAGCCGCACCTGCTTGGCCATTTCTTTGTAGGCCCGGTCGAAGTCGGGCTGCAGCTCCGTGAAAGGCACCTCAACGTTGATGCGAACCCGGGTGGGGCTCAGGTGCTCGATAGTGCTCTTCACGGGTTTGCTCCTCGGTCCTATTCGCGGTCTTCAACTGTCGATGCCCGTTGGCTGGGGCGTGCCGGTCGGGGTGACAGGATTTGAACCTGCGGCCTTCCGCTCCCAAAGCGGATGCGCTACCAAGCTGCGCTACACCCCGCGGTGACCTCGACGATCCTACGGCCAAGCCCCGCGCTGCCCGTAGCGGCCTCGCAACGAAGTAACGGGACTGCATCATTTGGATTTGATGTCTGCCGCGACGTACAGTCGCGCTCGACTAAATACACGCGGGCGTAGCTCAATGGTAGAGCCCTAGTCTTCCAAACTAGCTACGCGGGTTCGATTCCCGTCGCCCGCTCAAGCCGCGCACTTGCCACGACAGCGGACTACGCTATGGGGGCTGAGCAGGCCGCCGAAACCCCCGGAGGCCGACAAGTGCAGCCGGCGGCCGTTTGGGCCAAGCCCGGAGGCTGAGGAGGCCGACAAATTCAGCACACAGGCGCCACGGCCACTGTCGATATTCAAGGCTCATGCGCACCCCGCTTCGAGCGGGTACGCGCCGCGTTCGAGCAGAACTTCGTGCTGCGCGGCGAGGTCGGTGCAGCAGTCGCAGCCTGGGTGGATGGCGAGCTGGTCGTTAACCTGTGGGCCGGTACAGCCGACGCAGCCGGCACCCGGCCGTGGCGGGTGGACACGCTGGCCACCGTGCTATCCGGTACAAAAGGTCTGACCAGCACCTGCGTCCACCAACTCGTCGAGCGCGGTGAATTGGATCTGGATGCGCCGGTCGCCCGCTATTGGCCCGAGTTCGGGCAGGCCGGCAAGGAGGCCATCACCATCGGCATGGTGATGAACCACCGGTCGGGCGTGATCGGGCCTCGCAAACGACTGCCCTGGCAGCAGGTCACCGACTGGGATCTGGTCTGTGAACGGCTGGCCGCCGCCGAGCCATGGTGGGAGCCGGGGACCGCACAGGGCTACCACATGACCACGTTCGGCTTCATCCTCGGCGAGGTCTTCCGTCGCGTCACCGGTCACACGGTCGGTCACTACCTGCGCACCGAGATTGCCGAGCCTCTGGGCGCCGAGTTGCACATCGGCTTGTCGCGCAATGAACAACGCCGCTGCGCCGATCTGGTGGAGAAGCCGACCATTCGCCAGATGCTGGCCGACGTCAACGCGCCTGGTTATCCCACCACGCTAGCCGAGCACCCCAAGGCCGGCCTGGCCGTGTCGATGGGATTCGCGGCGGACGACGAAGTCGGGTCCAACGACCTTGAGTTGTGGCGCGAGGTCGAGTTCCCGGGCACTAACGCGCAGGTGTCAGCGCTGGGACTGGCGACCTTCTATAACGCGTTAGCGCAGGAGCAACTGCTCAGCCGTCGGCACATGGATCTGATTCGGGTGTCCCAGGGCGGCTTTGACACCGATCTGGTCCTCGGTCCGCGCGTCGCCGACCACGGGTGGGGGCTGGGCTACATGCTCAACCAGCGCTGCGTCAACGGCCCCAACCCGCGCATCTTCGGCCACGGCGGCCTGGGCGGCTCGTTCGGCTTCGTCGACCTCGAACACCGGATCGGCTATGCGTATGTGATGAACCGCTTCGACGAGACCAAGGCAAACGCCGACCCGCGCAGCGTGGCGCTCAGTGATGAGGTCTATGCGGCACTCGAGGTCAAGAAAGGCTGACTGCGTTAGGTCTGACACGTCGGACACCAGAAGACGTTTCGGCCTTCCAACTCGGCGGTGCGGATCGTGGTCCCGCACACCCGGCACGGCTCCCCGGCACGCCGGTAGACATAAGTGCGCGGCCGGCCGGGGCCGTAAGACGGCGCACCATGGTCATGTTCGGGCCGGATGGCGATGATCTTGCCGCGGCGCAAACCGATCTTCATCAGGGCCACCAGATCGGTCCATGCAGCATTGAACTCTGCCTCACCGATCGCCCGGCCGGCCCGATACGGGTCGATGCCGTGGCGGAATAGCAGCTCATTACGGTACACATTACCGACGCCCGCGATCACCGTCTGGTCCATCAGCAGCGCTCCGATTGGCCTGCGCGACTTGGTGATTCGTGTCCAGGGCCACGTCGGGTCGGCGTCGCGACGAAGCGGATCCGGTCCGAGCCGGGACACCACATCGGCAACCTGCGCCTCGTCGATCAGTTCGCACACCGTCGGGCCGCGCAAATCGGTGCCGTACTCGGCCCCGACCATCCGCATCCGCACCTGCCCGACTGGAGCTGGCATCGCATTATCAGGCGGCCGTGGCCATTCGGTGAACGTCCCATACAGGCCGAGGTGCACGTGCACGATCGAGCCGCCGGCATAGTGGTGGAACAGATGCTTGCCCCACGCGCTGGCACGTTGTAATACCTGGCCGTCGACGGCGGTGGCCGCCGCTTCGAACCGACCCTGCGGGCTCGAGACCGCTACTGGCGCACCGGCATAACGGCGTTGATGCAGCCGGGCCAGTCGATGCAGGGTATGCCCTTCGGGCACGCCGACTTAACCCACCGCGCCGGGTACCGGCGGGGCCTGGTGAGTGCGTTCGTATTCGGCGAGTATGTCGATACGTCGTTGGTGGCGCTGCGCTTTCGACCATGGCGTCGTCAGGAAGGCGTCGACGAAGGACAGCGCCTCCTCGACGGTGTGCATGCGGCCGCCGATCCCGATCAGCTGCGCGTTGTTGTGCTCCCGGGCCAACGTCGCCGTCTCGACGCTCCACGCCAGCGCACAACGGGCCCCCGGCACCTTGTTTGCCGCAATCTGCTCACCGTTGCCCGACCCGCCGAGCACGATGCCGAGGCTTTCCGGGTCGGCCACGGTGCGCGTGGCCGCGTCGATACAAAACGCCGGGTAATCGTCCTCGGCGTCGTAGCTAAAGGCACCGCAGTCGATTGGCTCGTGCCCGGTTTTCTTGAGGTGGTCGATAATCTGCTGCTTGAGCTCGAATCCGGCATGGTCAGAACCGAGGTAGACGCGCATGCCCGCAATCCTTACCTGCCGGTGCTCACCGGCGCAATGCGGGTCGCCGCCCGACTGGTCTAGTCGAATTCGGGCTTCTCGGTACGGGTCCGCTTGAGTTCCCAGAAGTGCGGGTAGGCCGCGAAGGTCACCGAGGCGTCCCACAGCTTGCCGGCCTCCTCGCCGCGCGGAATCTTCGACAACACCGGGCCGAAGAACGCCACCCCGTTGACGTGGATGGTCGGCGTGCCGACGTCTTCGCCGACGGCGTCCATCCCGGCGTGGTGGCTCTTGCGCAGCGCGTCGTCATAGGCATCGCTGTCAGCGGCGTCGGCCAGCTGCGACGGCAAGCCCACCTCGGCCAGCGACTGCTTGATGACGTCATCGAGGTCTTTGTTGCCTTCGTTGTGAATGCGGGTGCCCATCGCGGTATACAGCGGCGCGAGCACCTCGGCGCCGTGGGCCTGCTCGGCGGCGATCGCCACGCGCACCGGACCGAAGGCCTTCGCCAACCGCTCGCGGTATTCGTCAGGCAGACCCTCGCGGTTCTCGTTGAGCACCGCCAGGCTCATCACCCGGAAATTGACCTCGATGTCACGGACCTTCTCCACCTCCAAGATCCAGCGCGAGCTGATCCACGCCCACGGGCACAGCGGATCGAACCAAAAATCGGCAACTGACTTCTCAGGCATGCGGGGTCCTCTCTGCGACGGTTCGACTGACCGTCCAGCACAACCCTAACCTTGGCGGTCCTGTTCCCGATCCTGTGACCGATGGCCCGACTTCTCCTCAGGCCACTACGTGGCCTGCATCGTCGCTGGACGAACCGATTGCCCGGCCGCCAAGCGGCCAGCAACGCCGCCCGCTTAAGTTGGACACGTGGCACTTCCGAACCTCACCCGTGACCAAGCCGTCGAACGCGCTGC